>CAYNIS010000295.1:0-4979 GCA_964397055.1 uncultured Rhodospirillaceae bacterium
CCGCGCAGCCGGCGAAATCGGCCAGCGCGTCCTCGAGCGCGCGCAAGGTATCGACGTCGAGATCGTTGGTCGGCTCGTCGAGCAGGAGCACGTTGCCGCCGGCCCTCAGGACCTCCGCCCCGGCCTCCGCCGCTTCCGGCTGCGGGGCGACGATCATGGCATCCGCGCGCTGTTTCATCCGGCTTCCCTCCCCCAGTGCTTGTCGTTCGTGGCGGGAAGCCTAGCCCGAGGCCGGGCGGGCGTCACGCCGGTGAAGGCCGGAAGCACGGATGCAGCGGCCGCTACTCCGCCGCGGCCTTGGCACCGCCGTGGATCGCGCGCCACACCGCCTCCGCCGTGATCGGCATGTCGATGTGCTTGACGCCATAGGGCTTCAGCGCATCGACGACGGCGTTGACGATCGCCGGCGGCGCGGCGGTCGCCCCGGCCTCCCCGCAGCCCTTCGAACCCAGGGGGTTGGTCGCCGACGGTGCCTCCTCGTAGAGGTCGATGCCGATGTCCGGCAAATCGTCGGCGCGCGGCATGGTGTAGTCCATGAACGACCCGGCGATGAGCTGGCCGGAGCCCGCCTCATAGGCGGTGTTCTCCAGGAGCGCCTGGCCGACACCCTGGGCGACCCCGCCGATCACCTGGCCCTTGACCACCATCGGGTTGAGGATCGTGCCGAAGTCGTCGACGACGGTGTAGCGGGCGAGCGCCACACGGCCGGTGTCCGGGTCGATCTCGACCTCCGCGACATGGCAGCCATTGGGGAAGTTGATCGCCTCCCGCTCATGGGTGACGTCGCCGTCGAGGCCCGCCTCCTCGCCCTCCGGCAGTTGGTCGGGCGTCAGGCCGGCCAGTTGCGGCAGGCCCACCGACCGGTCGGTGCCGGCGACGACGAAGCGCCCACCGGCCACGTCGGCATGGGCGTCGAACTCGATATCGACGACCGCCGCTTCCAGCACGTGCGCAGCCAGGCGCTTGCCCTTCTCGATCACCTCATCCGCCGCCTTCCACAGCGCCGTGCCGCCGATATGGAGGGAACGCGAGCCGCCGTGGCCGTTGCCCATCGGCATGACCGCACTGTCGGCCTGGACGAAGCGTACCTTCTCCACCGGGATGCCGAGCCGTTCCCACACCAGCTGGGCGAAGGTGGTCTCGTGGCTGTGGCCGGTCGACTGGGTGCCGATGGTGATGGTCGCACCACCGTCCGCGTCGAGGGCGACCCTGGCGCGTTCGACTGGCAGGCCGAGCGTGCCTTCCATGTAGGAACCGATGCCGAAGCCGCGCAGCATCCCGCGCGCTTCCGACGCCGTCTTCCGGCTGGCGAAGCCCGCGAAATCGGCCTTGTCCAGCGCGAGGTCGAGCACGCCCGGGAAGTTGCCGGCATCGACCGTGTTGGTGAAGCCGGCCCTGGCCGGCAGCTCCTCCGGCCGGATCAGGTTCTTGCGCCGAAGCTCGAACCGGTCGACGCCGAGCTGGTCGGCGGCAAGGTCGATGACCCGTTCCATCAGGTAGGTGGCTTCCGGCCGGCCGGCGCCGCGATAGGCATCGGTCGGCACGGTGTTGGTGTAGGCACCCCGGCAGCCCATGCGGATGGCGGGCAGGCGATAGGCGCCGCCGAGCACGATGCCGAACGCCCGGGTCGGCACCATCGGGCCGTTGGTCGAGCAGTAGGCGCCGAGATCGGCATCGGACTGGACGTCGAGGGCGAGGAAACGGTGATCGGCGTCGAGCGCCAGGCGGACCAGGGTCTCGTGCGCGCGGCCCTGGGCGTCGGACAGGAACGCTTCCGACCGGTCGGAGATCCACTTGACCGGCCGGCCGGTGACCCGGGCCGCGAACAGGGTCAGGGCGTGTTCCGGCTGCACCTGGTTCTTCGCCCCGAAGCCGCCGCCGACATCGTGGGCGACCACGCGCAACTGGTCCGGTGCGACGCCGAACAGGTCGCAAAGGAGCTTGCGGAACTGGAAGACGTTCTGGAGCGAGCCCCACAGCGTCATCGCGCCGTCGGCGTCGACCTTGGCGATTGCGCCGCGCGTTTCCATCGCGTTGGGCACGATCTTGTTGTTGACCAGGTCCAGCTCGATGACGTGGGCGGCCGCGGCGAGGGCGGCATCGACCGCGTCGCCGTCGCCGTTGACGAAGTCGAAGCAGCGGTTCGACGGGACATCGTCGTGGAGGCGGGCAGCACCCTCCGCCTGGGCTGCGCGCGGCATGACGGCCGCCGGCAGTTCCTCGATATCGAGCTCGATCAGGTCGAGGGCATCGCGCGCCTGGTCGGCGGTTTCCGCCACGACCAGGGCGATCGGCTCGCCGACATGGCGCACCTTCTCGCGCGCCAGGCCCGGATGCTCGCGCTTCAGCATGTCGCTGCCGTCGCGATTCACCACGGCCGCGGCGATCGGGATGTTGCCGAGGCCGGCGGCCTGCCAGTCGGCCGCGGTCAGAACGGCGAGGACGCCGGGTGCCGCCTTTGCCTGATCGGCGACGACCGATTTCAGCAGGCCGTGGGCGACAGGGCTGCGCAGGATCACCGCATGGGCCATCCCCTCCAGCGCCAGATCGTCGACGAACCGGCCGTCGCCGGTCAGGAGCCGCCGATCCTCGACCCGAAGAACCGATTGTCCGATGCCGAACTTCTGCATGTCCTCTGCCCCCTGAAATGCCCACGCGGTTGGCCGAGCCGCGACGTCAGCACCCGCCTTGCGGGAGCATCGCCGCTTCGCCATGATCGCCGCCATCGTGCCGCGCTTCCTGGGGCGCCGTCCATGACCGCTCTCGAGCCCGTGTCCCGGGCCGGTTTCGTCTCGCAGACCTTGCCACCAGGCACCCGCCTTGCCGAATTCGTGATCGGCCCGGTGATCGGCCATGGCGGCTTCGGTGTGACCTATCGTGGCGAGGATGCCAACCTCAAGCAGCCGGTCGCGATCAAGGAGTATCTCCCGATCATGATCGCGGCGCGGGCGAAGGACGGCTATGTCCAGCCGCGCTCCCCGCGGGAGGTCGAACGCTTCGAATGGGGCCGGGAGCGGTTCCTGGAGGAGGCGCGGATCCTCGCCCACCTCAACCACCCGGCGATCGTCCCGGTTCTCCGGCATCTGGAGGCGAACGGCACCGCCTACAACGTCATGCGCTTCGAGGACGGCCAGGTTCTGCCCCGCTTCCTGGATCGGGAGGGGCAGCGCCTGAGTGCGGACGATCTGAAGGCGCTGGTGATGGCGCTCCTCGACGGGGTCGAGGCGATGCACCGCCATGGCTACATCCATCGGGACATCAAGCCGGACAACGTCATCGTGCGGCCCGACCGGGCACCGGTCCTGATCGACTTCGGTGCGGCACGCCATGCGCTCGCCGACCAGTCGATGGCGCCGACCGCGGTCATCTCCCCCGGCTTCGCGCCGATCGAGCAGTATGCCGCGGGGTCCGACCATGGTGCTGCCAGCGACGTCTACGGGCTGGCGGCCACCGTCTACTGGATCGTTGTCGGCAGCAGCCCGCCGCCGGCGACCGATCGCCAGATGGCACTCCTCGCCGGCCGCCCCGACCCGCTCCAGCGACCGAGCCCGAGGCGCCTGCCGGTCGGGGAGGCGGCACTCGACGCGATCCTGGCCGGTCTCACCCTGGCGCCGGCTGCGCGTCTGCAGACCGTCGCGGCATGGCGGGGTCTTCTCGAGACGGCCGACTGGCGGCCGACGGCATGGCGGGCCGTGCGCGGCTGGGTCGGCCGGATGGGCAGACGCCTGGGCATGGCCCCGGGCAAACGTGGGCGTTGGTGAGGGCGGGATGGTGATGATCGAGGGCTATCACGACGCCCTTCCGGAGGGCGCGGCGCTGGCCGACTTCGTGCTCGGCCCGGTCCTGGAACAGGACGCCGTCTCGATCTACTACAAGGCCACCGACAAGACCCTCGGCCATGACGTGGTGATCGCGGAATACCTGCCGGGGTCGGCCGCCGGCCGGGCCGAGGACGGGTCGGTCGTGCCGCGCGACGAGCGGGCGGCGGCGCTGTTCAGCGCCGCCCGGCAGCGGTTCCTCGACGATGCCCGCGTGATGGCGGCGATCAACCATCCGAACCTGGTGCGCATCGCCCGCTACTTCGAAGCGAACAACACCGCCTACACGGTCCGCCCGTTCATTCCGGGCGTCGACCTGATGGCCCATGTCGCGTCGCGCGGCGGCGGGCCGATGCCGGAAGCCGCGGTGACCGCGATGCTGTCCGCCCTGGGCGAGGCGCTGACCGTGATCCATGCCGCCGGCACGATCCATCGCCAGGTCGAACCGGCGCGCATCCTGATCCGCGACGACGACCCGGCGATGCTGCTGCATTTCGGGGCGGCCTGGCAGGACGACGCGGATTCGACACTTGCGGTCTCGACCTATATCTCGCCGGGCTTCGCCGCCATCGAGCAGTATGCCGATCCCGAGAACCAGGGTCCCTGGACCGATGTGTACGGCCTCGCGGCCACCGCCTACTGGGCGGTGACCGGCATCCTGCCGATCCCGGCGACCAACCGGAACCTGATCGCACTCCTGGGGGAGGAGGACCCGATGATCCCGCTCGCCGGGTTCGGCCGCACGGACCTGTCCCCGGGCTTCGTCGAGGCCGTCGACTGGGGGCTGTCGCTGGCACCGACGCGTCGCCCGCAGACAGTGTCGGCGTTTCTCGCCGTGCTCACCGGCCGGGAAGCCCGCGCCGCCGCCGAGGCCCAGCAACCGGCAGCGACCACACCAGCCGGTGTTTCCCGTCACGTCCAGCGGTCCGCCGCTGTCGCCATTGTGTTTGCCATGGCCGTTCTTATCGCCGGTTTGTGGCTGGGGGGCGCCCTTTAGCGCATTTTCCAGCCAGACTGAACCAGTCTGGCGGTTCGAAAAATGCGCAACCTATTGAATTGTCACGCAAATCGTCGTCGCAGACTGATGAAGTCTGCTCGGGATTTGCGCTAGGCCGTGTGGACGAATTGACTCAGGTAGAGGTTTTGGGATTCCCGCACGGC
>CAYNIS010000296.1:0-757 GCA_964397055.1 uncultured Rhodospirillaceae bacterium
GCCAGCGTCTGGCTTCGAGCGCCTCCCCGGTGACGGCCAGCATCATGCCGTAGCCGAACTGCGCCTCCGACGACTGCGGGTCGAAATTCAGGGCTTCCTTGCAGGCCTGTCGGCCAGCCCGCCAGAAGCGCGGGTCGGAGCGGCCGATGGTCTGGTCGGCGACCCGCTGGTAGTAGGTCGAAACGGCGGTGTAGCAGCGCTGGCCGGCGGTTAGCAGGCTCATGGCGCCCTCGTGCTTCTGTTGTGCCGCCGCCAGGACCCAGCGCTGCGCCTGTTCGACATTGCCGTTCGCGCGCAGCATGTAGGCGTAGCTGAATTGCAGGTCGGCGGAGTCCGGGTTCGACTTCACCGCCTTCTCGCAGGCGTGGAGGCCGGTTTGCCATTCGGTGGCACGGGCCACGGCGGCCGGCCCGCGCGATACCCCTTCGATCCAGTCACGTTGCGCGCTGGCGCAAATCTCGACATCGCTCGGCCGAACCGTGCGGGCGGCATCGACGATGCTGGACGGCTGTGCCGTCGGGATCGTCGTGTCGGTCCCGGCAACGGCCGCCTGCGTGGTTGGCTGGGCGCCGTTCGCGGCGGCAACATCCGGGCGCGTCCCGGATGCAGCCTGGGTACCACCGCCGGCGGCCGGGGTCGCCGCGACGGCGTCGACGCCATCCTGCGCGCCTGCGACGGCCGCGGCCGGGCTGCTCCCTCCCTGGCCGACCAGCGCATAGGCGCCGACCCCGCCAACGACCAGGACCGCCGCGATGCC
>CAYNIS010000296.1:767-4964 GCA_964397055.1 uncultured Rhodospirillaceae bacterium
CGATGCCGGCGGCGATCGCCCAGAGCGGGAACGACCGCGGGGGCTTGTCCGGCGTGTCGTCGTCCTCGTCCTCGTCGTCGTCCCCAAGGAAGTCCTCTTCTTCCGGGTCGTCGTCTTCCGGTATCGCGGCGGCCTTCCTGGTCGGCTTCGCCACCGCCGGGCTCATGGCCGGCGGCCGCATGGTCATCGGCGTTGTGACCGGGTCTTCGTCCATGCCGTCGTCGGATGCCTGGGTGGGCTGGACCCGGGCGGTCGGGAAGAAACTGGTGACGGCCTCGGCCTCATCGTCGAACGGGTTGCGACGGCGGAAGGTGACCGGCTCGTCATCCGGCTCGGATGCCCGAACCGGGGCCGGTTCAGGTACAGGATCAGGCTGAGTTTCCGCTACCGGTTCGGGCTTCTCTGCCTGCGGCGGCCTGACCGGACGCCGCCGCGCGGTCGCCGACCTGGGGGCCGGCTCCAGCGGTACCGGATCGTCGTCGTCATCATCGTCGTCGTCGTCGATGTTCGCTGCCCAGGCGAAGGGCGAGGTGTCGGCGGCCGGTGCCTCCACGGTCGGCCCGTCGTCGGGCACAACAGCGTCGTCGGCCACAACAGCTTCGTCGGGCACGGCATCGTCGGGCATGGCGGCAACCGCCGCCGGCGCGGGGGTATCGGCCGTCGGTGCAGGTGGTGGTGCCGGCGGCGGTGCCGGCGGGCTCGGTACCGTCGCCGCCGGCTCGGCATTTTCCCTTGAACGAGGGCGTGCCCGCGCCCGGCGTCTCCGGCTGGGTGGCTCCGCCTCCGCTTCGGCCGACCGCTCCGCGATCTCGGGCTCGGGCTCGGGCGCGGCGGCGGCGGGTGTCGGGAACTGATAGCGGACCGGACCGCTGTCCGGGTCGGGATCGGTAAGCCCCGGGGCGTTGCCCGGCGGCTGGGACGGCCAGCCTGGGATCGATGCCTGCCCGTCGTTGCCGGCCGGCTGGGTCGGCCAGCCGGGCACCGATGTCACCGGTGACGCGGCCCCGGCACTGGTGTCGACCGGATCGGCGACGGGTTCCGCGCCGGTCAGTTCGTCGCGCCAACGGGCAACGGTCTGCGGGCGCCCGGAAGCCTGGACCACGAGGGCATGGGCGATCGCCGCCAGAAACTCCGGCGGGTGCCCGTCGGCGCTATCAAGCTGGCTGAAGACCGGATCGTTGCCGCCCACCAGGTGATCCATGCTGCGCTCGCTCGGCGGCGGCGGGGCCGTTCCGAGGAGTGCCCAGTAGAACGTGGCGGCGAGGCTGTAGATGTCCCCCCAGGGGCCCTGGCCGCCGACGGCGGCACCGAATTCGACCGGCCGGAATCCCGCAACCGGGTCGGACGTTGCGCGGTCGCCGACAGGTGTCCGCGGCCCGGCAAGACCGCCCAGCATGGCAAGGCCGTCGTCCGCCACGCGGATCGTCCCCGGTCTGACATCGCGATGCTGCAGGCCCGCCTTGTGGAGCGCTTCCAGACCGTCGACCAGGGGCAGGAAGAAATCCTGGAAGGCCCGCGGCGACATGGCCCGGCCCTTGTCCGCGAACCAGGTGTCCAGCGTCGGATCCGTCGACCTCGGGAACACCATGTAGGCGGTGCCGTTCGCCTCCAGGATGTCCCTCACCGTCTCGACATTGCGATGGCTCAGGCCCGCAAGCGCGCGGGCATCGTCGACGAAACGCGTGAACCCCTGGCGGAACGCCTCCGCCTCAGCGGTACTCAAGGCGGCAACCGTCTCGTCGCTGCGCCGGCGGGCGATGTCCGCCGGCAGGTATTCGCGCAGGATCACCGGTTCGTCGAAGGCGAGATACGTGCCCTCGTAGACGAGGCCGTGGTCGTCGCAGCCGATCGCCGTCCCCACCTGATACGGCTCCATGGTGTAGCCGTCCGGCAGGGGCCGCCGATCGTCATTGCTGTCCGGTACCGCCAACATCGGTCCCACTCCTGCGTCGTATCCCGCTTTCGGCCGTGGCCGCCCTGACGGCGGGCCCACGAGCGTCTGTCGGTTTACCCCTTAGTCCCGGTCGCCGAGCCTTGTGATGACCTCGACAGCCCCGGTGTTGTTCATGTCTGCCGCGGCTGAAATCCACGTCCAGCCGGCCTCGACCTCTCCCGAAAGGGCGAGCATCAGACCGTAGGAGAGGTGTGTTTCCGACGACGACCGGTCGACCTGCAGCGCGCGGAGACACGCGATCCGTCCGGCCGCCCACGTCGCTTGCTGCTCCGGCATCGGGAACGCCGCCCGGCGCGCCCTGAAAAGCTTGTAGAATGCCGCCGTCGCGGCCTCGCAGTGCTGCTTGCCGCTCAATGCGGCGATCGCGGAACGGCTGCCCAGGCGGGCCGCCGACGTGAAGTACTGGGCGGCTTCCCGATAGCGCCCGAGCGATGCCAGCATGTAGCCGTAGTGCGTCTGCCGGGGCGGGGAGGTCGGCAAGAAGCGCAGCGCGCTGAGGCAACTGGCGCCGCCGGTTGCCCTGGCATCGCGGCTCATCCCGGTCGATCCCGGCGCGCGGCCGGAAACCCGCAGATATGTCGCAACCGCGGACTGGCACTCCTCCCAGGCGGCGTCGGCTGCCTCCTTGGCCGCTGCCGCTGCTTCTTCCCGCCGGCGCAAGACTTCAGGGTCGACCGGTTCCGGGTCGACGGAATCGGGTTCGGCCTGAGGCTCTTCCGCCGGACTGTCCGGGTCGAACAGCCAGGCAGGCGGTTCCGTGACGGTACCGGCACCCTGCCATCCGCTCATCCGCGGTTCCGGCCGGGGGATCGATGCGGGCCGGGGGCGTTCCGGCCCCGCCGGTTCGGCTGTCTGGACCGGTTCCGGCGGCGGAACCAGCTCAAGCTGGCGGATCAGGTCGACGCTGATGCCCAGGTTGTAGAGTGTCGTGTCGGTGATGCCGAGGCTGCCCAGGATCACATGGGGAGGCGGGCCGAAGCCGGCGGCGATCAGACCGACCGGCGTGCCGACCGCAAAGCCGACGGCCAGGATCCAGGTCGTCGTCGCCTTGGCCCAACGGCGCAGCTTGTACTCGACATTGCGCCGTTGCCGGCGGCGGGCGGCTGCGGACGCCGGATCGATCGTCGGCGGTACGATCTGTCCGACGAAATCGAGATGCTCCGGCCGCTCTTCTCTGGTCGCGTCGGTCAGCCCGGAACCGGCGGGGAACCGGATCGGGCCGTTGCGCCCATTCGTGCTGTCCCTTGCCACCGGCTGGTCGAGCACGCTCTCCGCGCCCTTGTCCAGGGCGAGACTGCCCGGCCGATAGGTCGCCGGGCCGTCGGCCTCATCCTCCGGCGCGGCACCCACGGGCGTCGCACCCACGGGCGTCGCACCCACGGGCGTCGCATCGCCGTGGTCGGACGCCGGCGCATCACGCAACCGCGTCACACTTTCCGCTTCGTCCATCGTCCCGTCCGGCCGGTTTTCGATCCCTGTGGCTCAATCATTCGTGGGCCCATCGGTGCCTAGCGGCGTGCCGACGCCAGGACCTGACGGGCGAGTTCGTGGTTCTGACGGGCTGACCGTTGGCGTGCAGCATCAGGCCGTACATGAACTGGTTGTTGGCGGAAGCGGCGTCGTAGCGGACGGTGTTGAGACAGGCGGTGAGGCCGGGCGCCCATTGACTGGTTCCCGCCGCGCGGCCGCGTCGCTGGATCAGCGACTGCCAGTAGGCCGATGCCGACTGCGTGCAGCGCGTGGCGTTCGCCTGGTGGATCCGCTGGGGCGTGTTGCGGGTGCCATTGTCGAGGAAGGAGAGGCGGCCGTCGTCGCTGCGATCGCCGTCGTCCGAGCGCGCGGCCGCCTGCCCGAAGCGCGAGCCGTTCTGGCCGACGGGCCCGTTCCGGGTGCCGGCTGCGCCGTTCGCGTGGCGCGAGCCATTGGCCGCGCCGCCGCCATGCGCGGTGATGGACTGGGCCGGAGCTGCCTGGGCCGGAGCTGCCTGGGTTGGGATCGCCTGGGTCGGGATCGCCTGGGTCGGGATCGCCTGGGTCGGGGCCGCCTGGGTCGGAGCTGCCTGCGTGGCGCCAACCGTCCCACCCTGGTCGACACCGTTGCCGCCGGCCGGCGCTGGCGCGGTGCCACCCGCAGCCGTCGTCGGTGTCGTCGACGCGGTGTCGGTACCCACCGGCATGACGGCGGTGAAGTCGATCTGGAATGCCGCGAAGCCGACGATGATCAGGAGCACCGCGGCACCCGCG
>CAYNIS010000297.1:0-4958 GCA_964397055.1 uncultured Rhodospirillaceae bacterium
CGAAGGACGCCAAAAAGAGCTGGCGGAAGCGAGCGGGCCGTCGCCACCCCCTGTCGGGAAGCGCAACCCGCCCCGGTCGCCGGACGGCGCAGGGCGGTTGCGGTTCACATATCGGAGGCGCCGGCCACGGCATCCGAACGTCTTGGTTTTTAACCATTTCACGCCTTGTGAACGGTGTCCAGGTGAATGACCGACCGACCGGCTCCCGGGCAGGAATCTCAAGCGCCCAGGAGTGCCAGGTCGGGGATCGGCCGGGCGAGATCCGGGGCGTCCGCCATATAGGTTTCGAGCGCGTGGGCAATCGCCAGGACCTGCAGGTCCCCGCCCTTCGGCCCGGCGATCTGGAAGCCGAACGGCATGCCCGTATGGTCGAAGCCGCAGGGGATCGCGGCGATCGGTGCGGTTGTCAGGGTCATGCCGTAGGTGAGCGCGATCTGGTCCATGTAGCTTGCCACCGGCTGGCCTTCGATTTCGGTCAGGTGGTGGACGTCCTTGTCGAAGGGCGGGACAGGGACGCAGGGCACGATCAGGACGTCGATGTCATCGAACAACGCCTGATAGGCCTGGGAGATTTGGGCCTGGCGCTGTTCCGCCGAAATCACGTCCGCCAGGGTCAGCGTCTCGCCGAATCGCAGGTTGGCGGTCACCAGCGGGCCGACCTTGTCAGGATTCCTCTCCAGCATCCCGGCGTAGCGGCCGACGAAGTAGTGGCCGCGGATGACCTCGAACACGTGCCCCGCATCGGGAATCGCGAAATCGACCTCCGCACAACTCTGGAAGACGGACGCCAGCGCCGCGGTGCGCTTGCGGAAGGTTTCGCGAATTCCCGGATCGACCTTGGCGAACCCCAGGTCCTCGCTCAGGCCGACCCGCAGCCCGCAGAGATCGACGGGCGGCAGATCGCGAAAACGGAACCGGTCGATCGGCAGGCTCATCGGGTCGCGCCGATCCTGGCCGGCGGTGACCGAGAGCATCAGGGCGGCATCGTCGATCGTCCGCGCCATCGGGCCGGCGACCGGGTAGGGGTACCAGACCCGCTCGCGCTTCGGGTTGGCGATGACGCCGGGGGAGGGTCGGAAACCGACGACGCCGCAATAGGCGGCCGGGGTCCTGACGCTGCCGCCGAAATCGCTGCCGGTGGCCAGCAGCACCATGCCGGTCGCCAGGGCCACCGCCGTTCCGCCGGACGAGCCGGAGCAGGTCTTGGCGGGGTCGAAAGGATTGCCGGTGACGCCGTAGACCGGGTTGAAGGTGTTGCCGCCGGCCCCCCATTCGGGCGTGTTGGTCTTGCCGACGACGATCGCGCCGGCGGCACGCAGGTCGGCCACCTCCTTGGCGTCGGCCTTGGCGATGTTGTCGGCGAACAGCGGCGAGCCGAACGTGGTCGGCAGCCCCTCCGCATCGGTCAGGTCCTTGACCGCGATCGGCAGGCCGTGGAGCGGTCCGAGCGGGCTCCCCGATGCGACCGCCTTGTCCGCGGCCTCCGCTTCCGCCACGGCCCGGTCGAAGGAGCGTGCGACCATGGCGTTGAGCACCGGGTCGACGGCCTCTATCCGGGCGATCGACGCCGCGACGAGTTCGCGGGCGGAAATCTCCCGATTGCCGATCAGTCGGCGGGCTTCGCGGGCGCTGAGCTGGGTTAGGTCGGTCATCGGGGCTGTCCGTTCGAGAAAGCGGTGGTGCCTGGCCGCGGGTCGGCGGTGAAACAGGATCAGGACGGCGAGGGGTGGGCCGTTCAGCTGTGGGCCGGTTAGCTATGGGCCTCTCCGGCGGCCCTGTTCAAGCCGGGTTCGAGCCGGCCCGCGTCCGACGGTGCCTTGTTCTATCGGATCGGTTCCGCCAGTGTCCGGCCGCTGTCGCCCGCAGAGACCCCGCAGAGATAGGGAACAGGCCGACCGGTGCGCGTCCGATCGATCGCCCTCGCCACACAACTTGCCGTGACGTTGTTCCCCGCCGTGGCTGCGGCGGACTGTGCAACGCCGAGCGCCATTGAAGCCCGGCACGGCGTCAAGCTTGCCAACCAGTTGATGGTCATCGGGCTCACCTGCCGGAACTATGCCGATCATGGTGACCTCTTCGACTTCTACCTCAGTTTCGCGATGAACCAGGAACGGTTGATCACCGTCTATCAGGAGAGGGTGGTGGCGGACTTCGCCGCTGCGGGGGCGAGCGACCCGG
This sequence comes from uncultured Rhodospirillaceae bacterium, assembly GCA_964397055.1. Classification (GTDB taxonomy): domain Bacteria; phylum Pseudomonadota; class Alphaproteobacteria; order CAYNIS01; family CAYNIS01; genus CAYNIS01. Next base: position 2,179 of record CAYNIS010000297.1, read on the forward strand.
AAGCCGCCCTGATCGAGCTGCAGACGGAGGAGGCCAACCGCATCTCCCGGTTGGCGGCGGGCATGACCCCGGACCAGTTCTGCGCGGTCTACGGGCCCGAAATCCTGCGCGTCGCCGGCGTTCCGGCCGGTGAACTGCGCGAGCGCCTGGTCCTGCCGGAGGAGCGCTGGTCGCTTGAACTGCCCTTGTGCGAACCGGAATGACAGGTTTCCGGGATGCCCGTGGTGAGGGCCGGTTCGTCGGCTGGGCCGACGGCGCGCGGGAGGCGTTCGGCGCACCCGGCATGGTGCTGTGCGCGACCTTCCTCGGCTTCGGGTCCTTGTGTCGTGAAAGCGGCTTCTCCGTCGATCAGAGCGTTGCCTCGACCTTTTCCGGATGGGCCTTGCCGGGGCAGATCGCAATGGTCGAGCTGCAGGCGGCGGGCGCGCCCCTGTACGCGCTCGCCCTTGCGGTCGCCCTCGCCAATGTCCGGCTGATGCCGATGGTGACGGCCCTGATCCCGGTGTTGTCGCCGCCGGGTCACCGTCTGGCCGCCTGGAAGCTCTACCTGGCCGCCCATCTGATCGCGGTGACCGGATGGGCGGGGGCGATGCAGCGCGGCCCGTACCTGCCGCCGCGGGCGCGCCTCGGCTACTTCCTGGGCCTGGCCGGCGTGCTCTGGTTCCTGACGATGGCGGCCACGGCGATCGGCTTCCTCGCCGCCACCGCCGCCCCGCGGCCGCTGGCGCTGGCGCTCGTCTACCTCAACCCCCTCTACTTCCTGATCGTGTTCCTGCGCGACCTGGGCCAGCCCTTGCGGGCCCGGGCGCTCGCGCTCGGGGCCGTCGCCGGCCCGCCGGCGCACATGATCGATCCGGAACTCGGGCTGGTCTGGGCGGGGCTTGCCGCCGGGACGGTGGCGTTCCTCACGGCCCGATGGGCATCCCCGGCACCCGAAGACAAGCCCGGGGCGCGATGATCGACCTCCTGCCATCAGCGTCCGCCCCTGGCCCGTGGACCGCGATCGCGGTCGGTGCCGTCGTCACCTATGCGTGCCGCGCCGTCGGTGTCGCTGTCGCTGTCGCCGGGCGGATGTCTCCCGACAGTGCGGTCATCCAGTGGGTCGAGGCGGTCGCCTATGCGCTGCTCGCGGCGCTGATCGCGCGCATGATCCTGGTGCCCCAGGGTGTCCTGGGCGATGTTTCTTTCGGGATTCGCGCGGTCGCCACCCTGACCGGGGTCGGTGCCTACTACGCCTGCGGCCGGTCGCTGCTGGCCGGTACCGGCGTCGGCGCGGGGCTGCTGTGGGCGGCTCTTTCGGTCGGCGGCGCCTGACCCCTGCCGACGCCATCGCCGGACCGGATCGGCCCCGTTGTCGGTCTGGCCTTTTTTCTTGCCCGCGCCAGCCCCAGCCAAGACAAGATCACCGAGCGAGAAACGGGCGGGACGGAACCCGCGCCGTGATGAGATCGATTGGAGCGCCTGTTCGTGACGTGGAATTACCCCAAGGTCGATCCTGACGAGACCGTGGACGAGACGGGGTCGCCGGCCCCGCTGGCGTCGGTCCACCCGGGCTCGGGCGATGGCGACGCGGTCGATCATGACGATCACGCTGCCGATCGTGAGGTCGATCGTGAGGTTGATCGTGAGGTTGATCGTGAGGTTGATCGTGAGGTTGATCGTCCGGCCGCCTATCGGGCGCCACGCACGGGCAACCGCCTGGCAGCGCTCGGCACGATCCTCTGGGTCGGGGGCGTCGGCTTGCTGATCTCGCAGGAGGGGGTGACGACCATCGCCGACGCCGGGCCCGTGGACCTGCTGGCGGCGATCGCGGGGTTTGCCGTGCCGCCCTTGGTCGGCTGGATCATGCTGGCGGCCTTCCAGCGCGCACGCGACGTCGAAGCCCTGTTCCAGAGCCTCAACGACCATGCCGAGGAGCTTGCCGCCCAGCGCGCCGATATCGACGAGCGCCTGGCGACCGTGGCCGGTGTCATCAGCGACCGGACCGACCAGTTCCGGGTTGCGAGCGATGGCGCGGTCAAGGCGATGGAGGACGCGCGCGGGCGGCTGGACAGCCATCTGACAGGGATCAGGACCACCGTCGCCGAGGTCGCGGCCGAGATCGACACCGCCGGAACCAGCCTCGAAGAACGCATCGGCCGGCTGGACACGGTGAGCGGGACCCTTAACGAGCGCACCCAGGCGCTTGCCAGCAATGCGGAGGCGGGTGTCGCCGCCCTCGAACGGGCAGGGAGCGAGGCCGGGTCACAGGCCGATGCGGTCGCCAAGGCGCTGTCGGAGGGGGCCGATCGCATCGTCAACGCTGCCGACCGGGCCGGCAATCGGACGATCGAGATCACCGAGCGGATCAGTGCCCGGACCAACCAGATGGTCGATACCTCGGACAAGGCTTCCGCGAGGCTGGAGGTGGTGGCCGGCCGCTTCGAGCAGTCGGCGACGACGATCACGGCATCCGTCGACAACGCGGGCGACCAGATCACCCGTCTTGCCGATCTTGTGGCGGACCACGCCGGAACGCTCACCCAGGCGACCGACCGCGCGGTCACCGCGATGCGCGAGAGCGACCAGTCGCTCCAGGATCGCCACCAGCTGCTCGACCAGGTGATCGACACCCTGAACGGCCGGCTGGCAGATATCTCCCAGCTCATCGGGACCGGCATCGGCGAGCTGGAGGAGCTCGCGGACCGCACCGGTGCCAGCATGGCCGAACGCCTGCAAGGGGTGGTCGAGGCGATCCGCCGGGTGCTGGCGGAGATCGATCACGCTTCCGAGAACGCGGT
>CAYNIS010000298.1:0-4954 GCA_964397055.1 uncultured Rhodospirillaceae bacterium
TGAGCTGGGTCGACCCGGACAGCGGCCACACCGTGACCCGGGCCGGCGTCATCGACATCGCGAGCTCGCCGCGCGACACCGCCAATCTGGCGCTCGCGATCTATCGCGAGGCGAGTGCCGAGGGCCTGGCGGCGAGCCTTGCCTGGACCGGCACCGGCAGCTGCCAGCTCTGGCTGTTCTCCGACCCGGTCTCGACGACCACGATGGAACTGGCCCTGGCCCGGCTGAAGCGGGTCACCGGGATCGAGGGGCAGACCCTGCCTGGCGACCTGCAGATCGCGCCGCTGGTCCCCGGGTTCGAGCGCGGCGACCAGAGCTGGGCCTATTTCTACCGGGCCGACGAGGAGCCGAGCCGCCAGGCGTTCGAGATCCCGCCAGAGGAATTCTGGGCGCATCAGGTGCAGGTCCTGCGGGCGATCGAGCCGACGGCGACCAAAACGCTGGAGGACTTCAGCCGGTCTCCCGGCCTCGGCCTCGGTCATTCGGGCGCCAACGCCCTGTTCGACTACGACGAGGATGATGACGACGCCGGGCCGCAGAGCCTGTTCGACCAGCCCTATGAAAGTGCCGACCTCGACGCCGGGGTGGTCCAGCCCTCCCTGCTCGGCATCGACCCGCAGCGCGTCGACACCTCCCAGCCGCTGGCGGCCGCGGCGGACCAGATCCTCGCGGGGCTGGAACCGCGGGACCGGCCGCTGATCAAGAGCCCGTTCCCCTATCTCGACGAACTTCTCGACGGCGGATTCACCACCTCCAACCTCTACGTCGTCGCAATGCCGCCGACCGGCGGCTTCGATGCGCTGCCGTCACAGATCGCGGAGGCGGCCGCCGGGGCGGGGGTGCCGACCGCCTATGTCACCTTTGCGACCAGCCGCGACGAGATGCTCGATACCGCGTTCGCCCGCGCGGCGGGCCTCAGCGTCGAAACCGTGGAAAAGGCGCCGAGTGCCCGCAGCCCGGAAGAACAGGCCCAGCTGATGGAGGCGGTTCGCGGCTATCTCGCGACCACCGGCACCTATCTGACCCTGATGGAGGGCAACCGGGAAACCACGCCGGCGGAGCTGAACGACTGGATCGCGGTCGCCCGCGCGCGCTACGACCTCAGCCATGCCGATCCGCTGATGCTGGTGATCGACGACCTGGCGGCGATGCCGATCGCCCGCAACGAGTCGGCCAACGATCCGACACTCCAGCGCCGGGTGCGCACGCTGAAGCGGCTGGTGCGCAACCAGAACGTCGCGATCGTGGCGGTGATCCGGGAGGACGCCGGGCCGTCCGACCAGCGCGGCGGCACGCCGGCCGGCTATGGCGGCAAGGGGGCGAGCCCGCACATCCTCGGATATGCCGACGGCGTGATCGTCCTGCAGCTGGCGCCCCGGCGCGCCGATCTGATGCTGGACATCATCGACGCCCGCCTGGAGCTGGTGAAGAACCGCGGCGGCACCGGCCGTGGCAGCGTCTCCCTGGTGTTCGAACCGGCGGTCCAGCGGTTCCGCCCGGCCTTCCGCGACGGCATCGAACGCCGCCACATGGCCCCGGGCGTCAGCGCTGATCGAGCTTGAGTTCGATCCGCCGGTTGCGCCGGAAGGCGATCTCGTCGTCGCCGGGGTCGAGCGGCTGGAACTCGCCGAAGCCGGCGGCCGCCAGCCGGTCCGCCGGAATGCCGGCATCCTTCAGGAAGCGCACCACGGAAATCGCCCGCGCGGTCGACAGCTCCCAGTTCGACGGGAACTCGGCGGTCGCGATCGGCCGCTTGTCGGTGTGGCCGTCGACCCGCAGGACCCAGTCGATGCCTTCCGGGATCTCGGCGGAGATCTCGCGCAGCGCCTCCGCGACGGAGGCCAGCTCGCCACGGCCCTGGCCGAATTCTAACTGGGCGGAACCGCTGTCGAACAGGACTTCCGACTGGAAGACGAAGCGGTCGCCGACGATGCGGATGTCCTGGCGGTCGCCCAACACCTGGCGCAGGCGGCCGAAGAATTCCGAGCGGTAGCGGGCGAGTTCCTGGACCCGTGAGGCCAGGGCGGCATTCAGTTCGCCCTGAAGCTCGGAAATCTCCAGGTCCTGCTCGCTGGCGCGCGCCTCGGCCACGCCCAGAGCCTCGACCACGCGGTTGAGTTCGACCCTGAGCGCGTCGATCTGTGCGTTGAGCCGCTGCATCTGCAACGCCTGCTCGTCGATCTCCCCCTCGCGATCGGCGAGGTCGGCCTCGGTCGCCAGCGCGGCCGCCTTCAGCGCCGCGATTTCCAGATCCCGCTCGGTCACCTCGGACTGGACCAGGGCCGTTCGTTCCTCCGACGTCGAAAGATCGGCCTCCAGCTTCAGCGCGCGGTCCCGTTCCGCCATCAGGGTCGCGCGCAGGGTCTCGAGCTCGTCCGCGCTCAGCTCCAGGTTCCGGGTCAGCGCCTCGCGTTCGTCTTCGAGGCTCGCCCGCTGGTCTTCGAGATCAGCGCGCTGAGCCTCGAGATCGGCCGCCCGCGCCTCGGCTTCGTCGCGCAGCAGGCCGAGCGCCGCCAGTTCGGTCTCCAGCCGCTCCCGGGTCGAGCGCAGGGTATCGATGTCGGCACTCAGCGACTGGATCGTCGCCAGCTGTACCTCGATCGTCTCGCGGTCGGCCTGGATCGTGCGGTCGGCCTCGTCGACGGCCCGGGCCAGACGTTCCGCCTCGGCGGCCGAGGCGTCGGCGGCCGCGCGGCTTTCGGTCAGCTGGCGTTCCAAGAGGGTCGACCGGTCGGCGACGGCGGCAAGCCGCTGGCGCAGGGTGTCGCCCTCGGCGTTGGCCTGCTGCAGTTGCAGGGACAGCTGGCGCTGGCTGGACTCCAGCTCGGCCGTCGCCGCCTTTTCGAGGCCGAGCAGTTCGTCCAGCTCCTCGACCTGGTTCTCCAGCCGGACCAGGGCGTCGTTGCGGTCGATCAGGGCCGACTGCAGCGCGAACTGGGAGACGACGAAGACCAGGAGCACGAAGACGACGACCATGATGAGGGAGGACAGACCGTCCACCCATCCGGGCCAGACATTGATTTCCGCACGGCCGCGTCGGCCGATGGCACGGGCCATTGGCGCCTCGTCACCCCTCTTCGGCGGAATCCGCTATGGCGGCGATGGTGCGCGCCAGAAGCTTGATCTCGTGCCGGATCTCGGTCACCGACTGGGCCCGTCCGGCCGCCATCTCCTCCAGTATCCGCTGCAGGAATACGTCGAGATTGCGGACGTGCTGGCGGGTCGCCGGATCGACCCCGACCATGCCGCCCTGGACCGCCTCGTCGACCTGGCGCAGCAGGCGCACGGTCGCGTCCTGGCCCTCGGCAATGCGGGTGATCAGGATGCGCTGCGCCTCCAACGCCTCGATCAGGCCGCCCATCCGGTCGATCAGATGGGCCATGCTGTTGGCGTTCTGGGTGCGCGACTCCTCCTGCTGGGCGACCGTGACCCGAAGCTCGGCGACGCTCTCCGCGGTCTGCGCGACCAGCGCCTGGAGATAGGGCGACACACGCGCCTGCGCCTCGTCGCCGGCGGCCAGCGGCGCGCCCGCGTCTCCGATCGGGCCGGCGGTGCCGAGCCGCGCGATGCTGGCAAGCCAGTCCTCGAGATCGTTGAAGAAGCGGTTCTGGGCCTGGCCCGCCTGGAGATCGAGGAAGCCGAGGACGAGCGAGCCGGCGAGACCGAACAGGGATGAGCTGAACGCCGTCCCCATGCCGCTCAGCGGCGCTTCGAGCCCGCGGCGGAGATCGGTGAAGACCTCGTCGACTTCGCTGGCGCCGCCGACGTCGAGGTTGCCGACCACCTCCCCGACCGACGTCACCGTCTGGAGGAGGCCCCAGAAGGTGCCGAGGAGGCCGAGGAAGATCAGGAGGCCGATCAGGTAGCGGCTGAGCTCGCGGGACTCCTCGAGCCGGGCGGCGACACCGTCGAGCAGGGAGCGCATGGCCAGCGACGAGATCGCCAGCGGCCGTTCCTTGTGGTCGCCCAGCATCCGCGCGAGCGGGGCCAGGAGGCGGGGCGGCGACTGCTGCGCCATCGGCGGGCGCTCGGCACGCACGGTCTCGATCCAGTCGATCTCGCGGTTGAGCGATAGCGTCTGGCGGAAGGTGTAGACGATGCCCAGGACCAGAACGCCGACAATCACGCCGTTGAGCGCCGGGTTGGCCAGGAATGCCGTGCGCATGGCGGGATAGAGGACGACGGCAACCCCACAGCCCAGCAACAGGAAGGCGATCTTGGCCGTCAGATACCGACCGAGCCTGGTCATGGCCGAAGACCTCCTGCCATCGTCAATGTCCCCGTTCCCTTGTCACGCGCGCTTCCGGTCATTCGCTCTCCCAACCGAGGGTCGTTCGGCTCTCGTCAGCGGAGCAGGACGAGGCTGGCGCTGTCCACCGGCCCGTCGCCCGGCGTGGACCCGAGGGGCGTGATCGTCATGCGCCGCTCGGCAATGCCCTGATCCACCAGATAGGTGCGCAAGGTGAGACCCCGTTCGAGGGCGAGGCGCCGGGCCTTCGGATCCTCGGACCCGGTGCCGCTGGCGCGCGCCTGGATGTCCAGCCGCAAGCCATCGTCGGCGGCAAGCTGGCCGCCCAACCGGTCGAGAAGGGCGCGCGACCCGGGCCCGATCTCCGAAGAGTCCTCGGCAAAGCGGATGGTATAGGTCTCGCCGATCGGCACGCCGCCGGGCATCGGGGTTGCCGCCACTTCCCGTTCCAGGGCGGCGCGCGTGCGGTTGCGGCGCAGGAGGTCGGAAATCGATGCCACCGGTGCTGCCGGGGTCGTGGCCTGCAGCCGGGCGGCCTCCGTCCCGGTCGGGGGCGCAGGCGTCGCGGGCAGAGCCATCACCGGGGCAGGCGGCGGCGCGGTCGCCGCCAGATCCGGTGTCGTCGCCGGCACAGCCGCCGTGCCGGTCGGGACCGGGCGGCCGGGGCTGGCGTCCGGGATCGGCGACGGCCCCAGGGGCGGCGGC
>CAYNIS010000299.1:0-4953 GCA_964397055.1 uncultured Rhodospirillaceae bacterium
CACGCTCGACGCGCAGGGCGGCGCCAGCCAGACGGCGGCGGATGTCGCCAAGTCGACCGAGGCCGACTACGAGATCGACGAGGTCCTTGCGGCGGGGTATCTGCTCGACACCATCCGTATCGGTCGGGTGGTGGCGACGCCGGGCGTCCGCGTCGAATACGTCCGCAGTGAACTGTCGGGCGGCCGGGGGGACGCGACGCCGTCGACGATCGACATCCTGCCTTCGATCCCCGTTTCCGTGCGGCTGACCGAGGAGCTGACCTTCGAGGCTGGCGTCGCCCGCACCGTGAACCGGCCCAAGTTCGACGAGATCGCCCCCGGCGTCACGACCCGGGGGCCGCGCAGCTTCTTCGGCAATCCCGACCTCGAACCGGCCCGCGCGTGGGGCGTCGACGCCGGGTTGGCCTGGGACGGCCCGTCGCTCTTTCTCGGCGTCAACGCCTTCGGACGGTCGATCGAGGACGTCATCGAGAGCGTCGAGATCGCCAACGACCAGTTCGAGTTCCGCAATGTCGGCGACGGCTGGGCGCGCGGCGTGGAGTTCGAGCAGCGGCTCGGGGTCGGAGGATTGCTGGGCGTCCCGGCTCTCGAACCGCTGACGCTGTGGGCGAACGAGACCATCCTCGACACCGAGGTGGACGATCCGATGACCGGCAAGCGCCCGTTCGCCGACAACGCCGAGTTCGTGGCCAATATCGGCCTCACCTGGGACGACCCCCGGCGCGGCACGCGCCTGTCGGCGATCGCCAACTACACCGGCGACCGCAGGACGGTCAGCTACGAGGGTTCGGGCGCGATCCGCGACAAGACCCGGCAATCCGAATGGACGGTCGACCTGCGTCTCGAACAGCGGATCGCGGACGGCGTCAGCCTGTTCGCCACCGCCGAGAATCTGACCGACGAGGAGCGCGACGAGATCGAGTTCGTGAACGGGGCGCTCAACCGCACCGCCATTATCGGGACCGGCCGCACGTTCTATGTCGGGGCGTCGTGGCGTTTCTGACCCGCGCCGCGGACGATCGCGCCGAACCGTATTGCCAGCGAAATACGGGTCTGTTAACCAGATGTTGGGGATGCGACATGGCGACCCTGAGCAGACAAGAGGGTGTTTTCGGCCCGAACCCCGTCGATAGCTAGTTCTCGCGAACGCCCGCAGTCGGGCCGCCAGGATAGTGATCGGGCCGTTCATTTCGACATCGCGATCTCCGCCCGCCGGGGACCGGGAAACACCCGGCCGGGCGCGAGCATGCCCGCATGGGCGTGACGTCCGTCTTCCGTTGTGAAGACGCGCGGCGTCGCGATGTGGATCATTCCGCTTGTCGACTGTCGGACGCGCAGCGCGCCGCTGCAGGCGGCAGCGTCCGGCCCAACCCGATGGAGATCAGAATGACGACGCACGACTATGAAAAGATCATCGCCAGCTATGCGGATCTGCCCGACGATGTCCGGGCGGTGTTCGATCCGTTCGTTTCCGGCGCCGAGGTGCTCGAGATCACCAGCGGTCGCGCCCATGGCGTGGTCGAGACCGGCGTCGCCTATCTGCGCGGCGGCAAGGCGCACGAGATCATCTACGACGAGACCACGCGCAAGATCCTCGGCGGAACCGAGCCGGCGGTGATCGACGCGGTGCTCGCCGTGCTGCCCGCGTCGGGCAAGGCCCGCATCCAGCAGGCCGGAGCGCTCATCCGCAAGATCAAGATCAAGCACGACGACATGGACGACCGTGAATACGTCCACGTCCACTATCTCGGCGACGGCGGCTTCATCACCAGCATGAAGCTGGAGCTGGACGGCGCCGACAAGCAGAAGCTGCGCGCGGCGTAAGCCGGGCGGGGCGACGACGTCGCCATCGCCCCTGCGGCGCATCCGCCGCGGGGGCGACACCGGATCGCACCATTCGACAGAGGGGGCGGCGTCTGCGAGGACGCGGGCAGCCAGTCGCCGGATCATCGCGCGCGCAGGGTCGCGGAAGGCCGCTGAAACCGTGCGGGACGCTGTGCGGGCCAGTTCAAGAACGCCCTGCAGGTAGTGGTCGGAGTGAGAGGATTCGAACCTCCGGCCCCTGCCTCCCGAAGACAGTGCTCTACCAGGCTGAGCTACACTCCGAACCGGAACGCGCTGTATACCGGCGCGGGCGGTCTGGTGCAAGTGTCAGCGCGCGCCCGCCGCCCGGGGCGCCAGCACCACCTCGATCGCACCTGCGGTCAGGATCAGGCTGCAGCCCACCACCTCGCGCCAGCCGAACGGCTCGTCCGCCCACAGCGCCGCACTGGCCGCGCCGAACACCAGTTCAGACAGGATCAGGATGCTGTAGAGCCCGGCGCCGAGCGGCATCGGCGACCACATCAGCATGGCATTGGTCGGCAGGAAGAATGCCACGCACAGCAGGACAAACCAGGGCGCCAGGGCGACCCAGGCCTCGACCGGCGGCGCCGGCCCCAGCACCTCGGCCAGCAGCAGCGACTGGCCGATGGCAAAGGCGCCGCCGTAGACGAAGAAGGCAAACATCAGGGGAAACACGGCGCTGACCTGGATCTGGTGGACCCGCACCGCGCCAGCGGCGAACACCGCGCCGCCCGCCAGCGCCAGCCAGTCGCCCGCATTCTGTGGCAGCGGCACACCGGTGTGCTGGCCGATCACCACCCAGACGCCAAGCAGCGACAGCGGCAGGCTGATGGCCCGGCGCCAGCCCGGCCGAAGGCGCAGGACGGCGACCTCGAGCACCGTGGCCCACACCGGCGTCAGGTAGAACAGCAGCAGCGCCCGCATCACGTCGGTCGGCAGAAAGCTGTTGGCGTAGCAGACGATGCCCCCGCCCATCAGCAGACCGGCCAGTGGCAGGCCCAGGCCGGTCTGCGCCCCGCGCCACCGCCGCCACGCCGCCACTGGCGCCAGCAGCACGAGGCAGACGGCATACTGCGCGATCGTCCCCCAGCCGCCGGTCATGCCGGCGTCTGCGAACGCGCGCTGCGGAATCCAGTACACGCCCCACAGTCCGGCCGCAAAGAACAGGCCGATGCAGATCAGATGGAAACGGCGCAGCATGCTGGCCTGGTCCGATCACACGACCGCCGGGCGCAGTGCGCCCGGGCCGCGTGAACCCTCACTCCGGCACCGCAGAGTGTTCGTGGCCGTGCATCTCGAAGTAGTGATCGCGGTAGCCTTCGATGGCGTCGCGCAGGCGGTCCACCGTCACTGCGTCGGCACTTTGCTTGGCCTGCATGGCGTGGACGATGATGGCATGCAGGTGGGACAGCGATCCCACATAGTCTTCGTAGCCGTCGTCGGTGACCGCTGTGATCCTGACACGTTGCGCCAGGAAATAGCATTCGGCACTGTCCATGATCCGTTCGGCGTGATCTTCCTTGTTCATCGTCCAGCGCGCGATGTCGTGCGCGGTTTCGCTTTCAGCGATGCCACGCACCGAGCGTTCGATCGTGTCCACTTGCTGGCGCAGGGCTTCGAACTCGCGGGCATCATCATAGATGCCGCAGGATCTGGCAGTGCGCACGTGCCGGTGATGGCGCCAGGGTCGCGATCATCAGGCCAAGGGCCAAGCCGGTGGCGGACAGCAGGTGCATGGTCCGGACTCTCTTCGAAACAGGGCTGGCGCCCGGTGGTGTCGCCGGACCGCGCCGAAGCGTGATGCGGGCCGCAACGGATGGCCGGTTGGCCCGCCCGTTGCGGCCGTGTCCCAGGTCAGGTTCTGGCCGATCAGGCCTTGAACCACCAACGTTCGGCGAACCGGAAGCCGTCGAGCTGGTTGCGGCCGGAGACCTTTGCCGTGCCGATCCGGTCGTTGACGACCTCCACCCAGTGCGCGAACACCGGAATGATCTGACCGCCCTCGTCGCGGATGATGCGCTGCAACTCGCCGTACATCTCGCGGCGCTTGGCCTCATCCAGTTCTGTGCGGGCCTCCACCAGGATCTTGTTGAACCGTTCGTGCGCCCAGCCTGTGTCGTTCCAGTCGGCGCCGGTCGAGTAGGTGACCGTCAGAACCTCGTCCTCGACCGGGCGTCCGTACCACTGCGCAGCCGTGAACGGCTCCACGTTCCACACGTTCGACCAATAGCCGTCGGTCGGCCTCTGGTCGACGGTGATGTTGATGCCGGCAGCCTTGGCCCGTTCGGCGAACAGCACCGCACCATCGACCGCGCCCGGGAAGGAGCCCGGCGAGACCGCGATGGCCACATCCAGCGACGACAGGCCGGACTTGCGGAGGTGGAACTTGGCCTTGTCCGGGTCGTACTCGCGCTGCGGGATGCTCGGATCGTGGAACCGGTACGCACTGGAGATCGGATGGTCGTTGGCGACCGAGCCATAGCCGTTCAGGATCTTGTCCAGGTACTCCTGCCGGTCCAGGGACAGCTTGATCGCCATGCGAACGTCGTTGTTGTCGTACGGCGCCACGGTGGTGTTCATCGGATGGGTGTAGTGCTGCTTGCCCTCGGTGGACAGCACCCGCAGGTCGGCCATCGACGCGAGCCGGCCCACGGTCTGGGTGTTGGCCGCCTCCATGATGTCGATGTCTCCCGACACCAGGGCGTTCTGGCGCGCGACCTCGTCGAGGATCACGGTGACCTCGACGGAGTCGAAGTGGGCGACGCCCTCCCGCCAGTAGTCCGGATTGCGGCTCAGCACGGTCCGCACGCCGGGCTCGAACTCCTCCAGCCTGTACGGGCCGGCACCGATCGAGCAGTCCAGCACCAGCGGCTTGCCGTCCTGCGACGGCAGGATCGCTGAGCGGTAGTCCGAGGTCAGCACCGGGAAGTCCGCGTTCGGGGCCGACAGCCGGAACACGACGGTGGTCGGACCGTCGGCGGTGACGGACTCGATCTGCTGGGTCTGGTTGTTCAGCGACGACACCGAGTCCTCGGCCATGTGGTACTGGAACGAGGCCACCACGTCGTCGGCGTCCACGGTCTTGCCATTCGAGTGCTCGATCCCGTC
>CAYNIS010000300.1:0-4895 GCA_964397055.1 uncultured Rhodospirillaceae bacterium
TGGCCCACCGCGGCCGCGACCGCGGCCGCCGCGAGCAGGGTCGGCAGGGATGGCTTGAACCCCTGGAGGACGGCGAACGAACGAACCGGGGGCGCGGTCGAATGAGTGTCGCCCCCTGTGGTCATGTCCGTTTCCTCTGTGATCCGGGAAGCAGCCCCGCCGAGCGGCGCGGCGAAGGCGGCAGGCGCGGCGGACGCCGGCCCGACGGGCTCCAGTTTTACCGGGAATTCTACGCGCCACACGGTTAAGGAACCCTCGCTAGGCCGATACGCGCGGGCGCACGCCCGTAGAGGTTTATTCGGCGGCGAGGGTCGCTTGTTTCGCCGCGATCGACCGATTCGGCGGAAATGTGACGGAAACCAGCGTGCCGGCCCCGGGATTGCTGTCGATCGCCATCGCGGCCTGATGCAATTCGGCGAGTGTCCGGGTCAGGGGCAGACCCACCCCGGCACCCCGGCCGACATTGATCTGCGGATTTGCCGGATCGCCGAAGCGGGCGTAGCTGGCGGCGATGGCGTCCTCGCTCATGCCGCAGCCGGTGTCCGCGACCATGAGGCTGATCGCCCCGGTCGAGAGGATCCGGCCGGTCACCGAAACGCTGCCGCCGGCCGGCGTGAAGCGGATGGCGTTGGAAATGAGGTTGGAGAGGATCTGGCGCAGGGCCGTCGGGTCCGCCCGGAGATGCGGCAGATCCGACGGCAGCCTGGCCACCAGTTCCACGCTTGCCGCTTCCGCCCGTGGGCCATAGACCTCGATCACGTCGCCGACCAGGTCGCACACCGAGATCGGCGTCTCGTCGAGCGGCACGCGTCCCTCGTCGAAGTCCGCGATCCGCAACATGTTGTCGACGAGGTCGAGCAGCGCCTGCCCGCTGTCGGCGATATCGCGGGCGTAGTCGCGGTACGTCCCGTTGCCGAGCGGGCCCATGTACTCGCTGCGCAGCATGGAGGCGAAGCCGATCACGGCATTGAGCGGCGTGCGCAGCTCGTGGCTCATCGTTGCCAGGAACCGCCCCTTGGCATCGTGGGCGAGGTCCGCCTCGCGGCGGGCTTCGGTGAGCTTGAGGTCGGCTTCCTTCGCGTCCGTGATGTCTTCCTTGATCGCGACCAGCCGGGCGATACCGCCGGACCCGTCCATCAGCGGGAAGATCGTCGCCCGTTCCCAGAACAGGCCGCCGTCCTTGCGGCGGTTGAGAAGGTCGCCGCGCCAGGTGTCGCCGTTGAGGACCGTCTGCCAGATGTCCCGGTAGGTGCCGTCTGGCGTGTAGCCCGACTTCAGGATGCGGGGATTGGCGCCGATCGCTTCCTGCCGCCTGTAGCCGGTGCGCCGGACGAAGCCCTCGCTGACGTAGCGGATCGACCCGTCGAGGTCGGTGACCACGATGTCCACCGGCGCCTAGTCGAGAATCCGGTGGAGCCAGAGGAGTTCCTGGTCCGGTTGCCGGGCCGACAGGTCGTTTGCGGCCTGTGTCTGCCCAAGCCGAGGGGCACTCACGGCAGCCGCCCGATCGCGTCCTGCACGCCACAGGCAGAAGGTGAGGGCAATCGCGCTCAAGTTGAAGAAGAGGGTCCACGCCTGCCGGTCTGAGCCGTCCTGCCCGGCGTCGATCCGAAGGCCCAGGCACAGGATCGTCGCGGCACCGATCGCCAGCAGGTCATGCGCGTTTCGCGGCTGTCCTTGCGCCTCGCCAGGAGGGTGATCCTGTGCGGGATCTTCGATCGCCATCTTCGGCTCCCTGCCGCTTCGTTCAGGTCACGAAGCCTGCAATCCCAACGGTTTGCCGACTGTCTCGTGGCCCGAGGCGCATGCAATTGCATATTAGTCTGCGCTTTCTCCTGTTTCGACTTTCCCGGCTTCTGGTTAATGAAACGTGGGGAAGAAGCCCCTTCATCTACTCGGAGTTCGTCCTTGGCAGGCCGCCGGATCGCAGCAACGCCTCGAATTCCGCGGCCGGCAGCGGGCGCGCGTAAAAGTAGCCCTGCACGAGCTTGCAGCCATGGGCGCGCAGGAACTCGACATGGGCCGCGGTTTCCGCACCTTCGGCGACGATGCGCAGGTCGAGGCCCTGGCTGAGCGACATGATGGCCCGCGCAATCTCCGCCGTTCTGGGGTTCGACTCGACGTCACGAACGAACGCCCGGTCGACCTTCAGGGTCGTGATCGGAAACCGCGTCAGATAGGAGACGCTGGAATAGCCGGTACCGAAATCGTCGATCGCGAGGTCGATGCCGAGGTCGCGCAGGGCGGAAAGCCGGACCAGGGTGATATCGCTGTCGCCGGAGAGGATGCTCTCGGTCATCTCCAGCTCCAGGTATTCCGGCGCCAACCCGGTTTCGTCGAGCGCTTCCTCGACCGTCGAGACCAGGTCCCTGGCGCCGAACTGGCGGGCGGAGATGTTCACCGACGCCTTGATCGCGGGCAGGCCGATGTCCTGCCAGGCCTTCGCCTGCCGGCAGGTCTCCTTCAGGGTCCAGGCCCCGATTTCGACGATCAGCCCGGTCTGTTCGGCGATGGGCAGGAACTCGCCCGGCGGGATCAGGCCGCGTTGCGGGTGATTCCATCGAATCAGCGTCTCCATGCCGAAGATCCGGCCGGTCTCGACATCGAATTTCGGCTGGTAGTGGGCGACGAACTGGCGACCATCGACGGCCGTGCGCAGGGCCGTTTCCATTTCCAGCCGGCGGCGCGCCCGCTCGTTCATCTCCCCCGCGAAGAACTCCACCGCCCGTCGTCCGCCCGCGCGCGCGAAGTCGAGCGCCTCCTCGCTGTGGGCGATCAGGGTCGCCGCGTCGCGTCCGTCACTGGGGGAGATCGCAACGCCGATCGAGACGGTGACCGCGGTTTCCTGGTCGTTCAGAAGGAACGGGGCGCCGACCACGGTGTGGACCTTCTGGGCGACCACCAGCGCGTCGTCGTGATTGGTGAGGGCGAGGGCCAGGGCGAACACGTCGCGATCGAAGTGGGAGACGCTGTCGCTGTCGCGGACACAGCCCTTGAGCCGGCGCCCCAGATCCGCCAGCAGCATGTTGGCGGCGTCGCGGCCAAGTCCGGTGGTCACCAGGTTGAAGCGATCGATGCCGACCAGCATCAGTGCGATCGGGTAGCGATTGCGGATGGAGGCCGCGATCGCCTGTTCCAGGCGGTCCTGGAACAATTCCCGGTTCGGGAGGTTGGTCACCGGGTCGAGGCCCATGGCCGGCGCCATCGCCTGGCGGTCGAGCACCAGGATGGCGCTCACCTCCCCGCCTCGGCCCTCGACCAGATAGACGTTGCATTCGGCCGACAGGGTCTGGCCATCGCCGGCGAGCAGGGCGATGCGCCCGGCCCAGGGCCCGTCGCGCGCGGCATCGAGGGCGGCGAGGAGATCGTGGTCGCCTTCGCTCGCCTCGGCCTCCAGGGTCTCGACGGCGGCGCCGATCAGACTGGTGCTCCGGTACCTGAGTTCGCGCAGCAGCGCCGGGCTGGCCAGGTCGATCCGGCGATCCGGGTTGATCACCATCACCGCGTCGTCGATGGCGGCGAGCACCGTGCGCGTCAGGTTGCGGTCGGTCAGCGGGACCACCATGCGCGACCCTCCCTCGGGCTAATGCGTCGGTGCGGCGACCGGGCGGCCGACGGCGGTGATGCCCCGGCCGCTCTCGGCGAGGACGCGGGCGACCACCTCCTCGACCGGGTCGACGGTCACCATCATGTGGTGGGCATTGGCATGGACGAGGTGGCGGTCATCGACCATGAGGCCAACATGGCCGGGGAACGACACGACAGCCCCGCGGTCGAGGACGACAGAGCCCGGATGGGCCCCCCAGGCCTGTTCCTGCATGTCGCTGTCGCGCGGCGCCGCGCTCAGGCCGGCCGCCGCCATCACCAGTTGGGTGAGGCCGGAACAGTCGAGGCCGAGGGAGGAGCGCCCGCCCCAGAGATAGGGCGTGCCCTGGAAGCGCAGGGCCGCGGCGACCGGGTCCGGCTCGACCGCATCGATCGCCACCAGATGACCGCCGAAGACGTAGCCGCCGCCGGCAAGCGCGGCATACTTGCCCTCGACATGGCTGACCGCGACCGGGCTTGCATAGCTGATCAGGTCCAAGGGGGCCGATTTCAGGTCGGGTTCGGGATAGAGGAAGGTGCGCTGTGCCGCGACCCGGTGGCTCGGCGCCGGCATCGGTTCGCCCAGGGCGGCGTCCGGCAGGTAGCCGACATAGCCATCGGTAGCGTTCTTGACCCAGGCCCAGCCATCCCGGCGCTCGAACACCGTCACCGCCTCGCCGAACAGGAGCTGCGTCGTGGTCGACGCCGCCGCGTCCGGCCGGCCGCGCACGGTCACCACGCCGACGCGCACGCCCGCGGGCTCCCCGGGAACGAACCGGGCGGCTTCGACCTCGCCCTCGAGGGCCGCGTCGGCGAGGTCGTCGCGATAGGCGTTGAGCCGCCGGTCGGGCCGGTTCATCCGCCGAACCGCTCGACGATCACCCGGTGGACGGCACGCATCGCCATCGCCTCGCCGCCCTCCGGTCGGCCCGGCCGCGTCTTGCGGTTCCACGCCATGATGTCGAAATGCGCCCACGGCACCTGGGGTTCGACGAAGCGTTCCAGGAACAGGGCGGCGGTGATCGCCCCGCCGAAGCGCCCGCCCGGCGCGTTGTCGACATCGCCGACCCGCGCGTCGAGGTCACGCGCATAGGCGGGCCAAAGCGGCAAGCGCCAGACCGGGTCGCCGATCGCCCGGCCGGCGGCGAACAGCGCGTCGGCCAGATCGTCCTTGTTGGCGAACATCGCCGGCAGGTCGGTGCCGAGCGCGATCCGCGCAGCCCCGGTCAGCGTCGCGAAATCGACGATCAGCCGCGGGCTCTCGGCCGCCGCCTCGGCCAGGGCGTCCGCCAGGATGACGCGGCCCTCGG
>CAYNIS010000301.1:0-4876 GCA_964397055.1 uncultured Rhodospirillaceae bacterium
CGAGGAACCGGAAGCCGACGGGCCGCCGGCCGACGCCGCGGCTCAGGATCCGGCGGCATCGGCACAACCGCCGGAGCCGGCGGTGCCCACGGTCATCCGGGTCGACCCACCCCGGCAGTCCGGGCTTGCCGCCTATGTCGTGGGCGAGGAACTGCGCCTGTTCCTGGATGTGCCGCTCAGCCCCCTTCCGCCGGAGATCGACGGGCCGCTGGCCGTATCCATCGCCCCGCCCCAACGCGAAGCGGTCGGCGACGGCACGTTGCTCGACTTCACCCTGCCCGGCAACTTCACCATCCAGGCACGGCGCGACGGCCTTGCCTGGCTGGTCCTGATCGGCGGCAACCCGGACACCATCGACCCGGTCGAGATCCAGCCGACCCAGGGCAGTGGCGACGACTACGGCCTGCTGGTCGCGGCCGAGGGGGCGACGAGCCCGCTTGAGTACGACGACCCGGTCCTGGGCCCGATCATTGCCGTCCCGGCATTCGTGCCGGGCATGCGCGTGACACCCGGCCGCCGCCTGCCGGAGGTCGAGCTGATCGAGACCGCGCAAGGGGTCGTGGTGCGTCTGGTCGCCGACGGAATCGATGTGAGCTCCGGCCCCGAAGGTGTCCTGATCGGCGCCGGTGGCGGGCTGTCGGTCACAGCCCCCGGCCAGCGCCCGGCACAGGTGATCGACCCGGTTGCCGAAGCGGTCGGCCCGATCGCCCCGACGCGGCTGTTCGACACCCGCCAATGGGACATCTCCGGCCCGGCCGAATACCTGGAACGACGCCAGCTTCTGAACGAGCAGGCCCTGGCGGCGCGCGGCGACGATGACCTGTCGAGTGCGATCCAGCTCGACCTGTCGCGCCTCAACCTGACGCAAGGCTTCGGCCAGGAAGCGATCGGCCATGTCACGCTGGCAAGCCAGCTGGTTCCGGATCTCGCTTCCAGCCGGGACGTCCGGGCGCTGGCCGGGGTCGCCAGCATGCTAGCCCGCCGCTATGAGGATGGCGTCAACATCCTGAACGGACCGGGCCTTGCCGAAATCGACGAGGCGCGCCTATGGCGGGGCTATGCGGCGGCACGGGAAGGGGATCCGGCGGAAGCCTACGAGCTGTTCCGCGGCACCGCACCGATCCTGCTGGACTATCCGGACCCGGTGTTCCTGGCGATTGCCCCCCTCGCGGCGGAAGCCGCCCTGTCCGTCGACGATCTCCTGTCGGCGGAGGGCGTCATCGACGAGATGACGAGGCGCCCCCCCACGGACACCCAGAGCCTTGCCGCCCTCGGCTTCCTCGATGGCCTGCAGCGGGAGAAGAACGGCGACGTCGCCGGAGCGATCGAAGCCTGGCGCGGTGTTACCTCCGGCACCGACCGGCTCTATCGCGCCAAGGCTGAACAGGAACTGGTCGAACTCGAGCTCGAGGCCGGGGAGATCGAGATCGAGGAGGCGATCGACCGCCTCGACCGGCTACGCTTCGGCTGGCGCGGCGACGGGATCGAACTCGACACCGTGCGCCGCCTCGCGCGCCTGCAGCTCGGCAGCGACAGCTACGAGCACCTCTACAACGGCTTCCAGACCATATGCCAGGCGGCGGCGCTGGCACCGCGGCTGGTCGACGAGGAGGGGATCGAGGAGGAAATCACCGCCGAGATGTCGGAGGCGTTCCGCCGCCTGTTCGTCAATGGCGGGGCGGATGTGCTGTCGCCGAGCGAGGCGATCCTGCTCTACGACGAGTTCCGGGAGCTGACGCCGACCGGCTTTTCTCGGAAGTGCCCAGCGAAGTATGATTGCCTGCGCCGCGGGCGGCGTGCCGTGTACACGGGTGGTGCTCACCGCGGCGGAAAGCATTCACACGGCCCCGGGTATTTTCATCATGAATCGCTGTTGCAGCCTATCCCTGTGTGCTCCCCTTTCCAGGGCGCTATTCTGCGTTGTAGTGTGCCTCCTCTCCGCGCTGCTGGCTGGCGCCGACGGCACCCGGGCGATCCGCCATCTGGCCGAGCGGCTGGTCGAGATCGACCTGCTCGATCGGGCGGCGGACCTGCTCGAACGTCTCCTCGCCAATGATCGGCTGGGCGACATCGAACGGGCCGAGGTCGGGGCGAGGGTCGCCGCGATCCGGCTCCTCGACAGCCAGCCGACACTGGCGATCGACGCCCTCGACAGTTCCAACGGCTTCGCCATGCCGGAGGTATTGAGCCGGACCCGTCGCCTCCTGCGCGCGCGTGCCCGCGCCGGCCAGGGAGATGTCGACGACGCGCTGGGCCTGATCCTGCGTGAACAGGGCGACGAGGCCGACCGCCTGAGGGTCGACATCGCCAGGCGCGCCGGGCGCTGGGACATTGTCGCGGAGGCGTTGAGCCGGCTGATCGGCCCGCCGCCGGTCGACGGAGAGGGCATTGCCGATCCCGACACCCTGCGGTTGATCCTGAACCGGGCCGTCGCCCTTGCCCTCAACGCCAATGCCAACGGCCTCGCCCAGTTGCGGCGCGAGTTCGGCCCGGCGATGGCGCAGACCACGGAGGCCGAGACCTTCCGCCTCCTGACCCGTCCGCCGGACCCGGAAACGCTGCTCGACCTTCAGGACATTCGCCGCCGCGTCGACGAGGTCGACCTGTTCAACGGCTTCCTGGAAAGCTATCGGGCCGAGTGACGGTCGCTACAAGGCACCGACGCCGTAGCTCTGAACCAGCGATCCGGCGACCAGCCGCCAGCCGTCGACCAGCACGAAGAAGATGATTTTGAACGGCAGCGACAGGATCACCGGCGGCACCATCATCATGCCCATCGACATCAGGATCGACGCGATCACCAGGTCGATGATCAGGAATGGCAGGAACAGAAGAAAGCCGATCTCGAACGCGCGTCTGAGTTCGGAAATCATGAAGGCCGGGATCAGGATGTGGAGAGAGGTGTCGACGGCCTCCTCCGGCGGTTCCGTGTCGCTCATGCGGATGAACAGCGCCAGGTCGGCATCGCGGGTGTGGGCGGCCATGAAGCGCTTGAAGGGCTGGACGGTCAGCTCGAACCCCTCGAACTCGTCCACCTCCTCGTTCACCAGCGGAACGATGCCGGTCTGATAGGCCTCCTCGAACACCGGCTGCATGATGAAGCCGGTCAGGAACAGCGCCAGGGAGACGAGGACGATGTTGGGCGGCGTCTGCTGGACACCCAGCGCGGTCCGCAGAAGCGACAGCACGACCACGATCCGGGTGAAGGAGGTCATCATCACCAGGATCGACGGCGCCAGCGACAGGACCGTGATCAGGGCGATCAGCTGAAGGATGCGGGAGGTGACGGTGCCGTCCCGGATGATGTCGTCGGCATCACCCCCGAGGTCGAGGGAGAGCGACTGGGCCAGGGCCGGGCCGGCCATGGCGATCACCACGGCCGTAACCGCACATGCCGCGACCGGCAGCCAGAGATGGCGACCGCCCGCGGCGGTCAGGAACGCACGGGTCAGATGGAACGGCTGCATCACCCGGTCTCTCCCTGGGATTTCGGCAGGCTGGCGACGAGGCCCAACGGTCGCGCGATGCCCGCATCATCCTTTGTCGTCGCGGTCTCGTCCGTGGCGACGGCGGTCCGGTCCGCCGGCGGGCTGATCCCGGTTTCGATGACCAGGTCCTGGCCTGTGCCGAGCAGGATCAGGTGTTCGACCCGGTCGCGCCGGACCAGGACCAGGCGCCGGCGGGCATCGATCATCCGGGTCTCGACAATGTCGAGCCGACGAGAACCGGCGAGCGCGCCCATGCGTTCGGCGAGGCCGAAGCGCCTGGCCGCCACCGCGGCGATCCCGATCAGGCCCAGGACGAAGATAAGCGCGCCCAGGAACCGGAGATAGTCGATCGGCTCCACCGGCCCCTCCGTCGGCCCGATTGAGCTAGAGCATTTTTTTGAACCGCCGGGCCGATCCCGTCCGGCCGGCAGATGCCCTAGTCGCCGGCGTCCTGCCGCGCCGGCCCCAGCGTTCCGTTCAGGCGATAGAGATACGCCAGGATTTCCGCCACCGCCATGATCGCCTCAGGCGGGATCTCGCAATCGAGATCAACCGTGGCAAGCAGTTCGGCGAGGTCCGGGTCCTCGCGCACCGCAACACCGTTCTGGAAGGCGAGGTCGAGGATCTTGTCGGCCAGAACACCGCGCCCGCTGGCCACCACCCGGGGCAGCTCGTCCTCCCCCATATGGTAGCTGAGCGCGACCGCGGTCTGGCGGCGGGGACGCTCCGGCGCCCCGTCGTCGGTGCGCTGTTCGCCATTCGGCTCGGCTGGCGGCTGTCCGGACAAGGCGGCCCCCCGCGGTCGTCAGCGCAACGTCCAGCGCACCGTGACCCCCCGATAGGTGGTCACGCTGCAGGCCTGGCTCGCCGCGCGCGGGTGGACCGGAAACTGGTGCATGGTGCCGATCGGGGCCGACACGCGGGCGATGTCCGGCGACCGAACGGCGGCGACCAGCCGGGCGCAGGCGGACCGTGGCACCCGGTCGACGGCAATCGTGCGCTCTCCGGTCGCGGCTTCGCTCAGAACGATCTGGCCGCCCCAGGGATTGGCGATGACCACGTCCCCGCTCTCGACGGACGGCGGGATGCGCGCACCGGCGAGAGAGACGATGCGCTGATGCACCTCTCCCACGCGATCGCGGCCGAGTTCCATCAGGGTCGCCTGCGCGAGCCCGGCAACGACGATCATCCCAAGCGCGACATAGATCACCGCTTTGGGCACCATGACGGCCGCCGCCGCCGCACTGCGATCGATCCGCCCGCGCGCCGGAACCCGGCCGGTGAAGACGTCCCAGGCACCGATCGGGCCGGCATCCTCGGTCAGGACCGCGAACACCGTCCCGCGTTCGCGATAGATGCGCTGGATCGCCGGGCTGCTGGTGCGCCTC
>CAYNIS010000302.1:0-4873 GCA_964397055.1 uncultured Rhodospirillaceae bacterium
GATCGAGGCGGGTTGATTGCGGGCGCGCGTCGTCCGACATTCCGGCCCATCGCCAGTTCGATGCCCCCCGCCCGATCCGCCCAAGGAGCCCGGCCGATGCAGTTCCTGCACACCATGATCCGCGTGACCAACCTGGAGGAGTCGGTCGACTTCTTCGTCAACAAGGTCGGCCTGAAGGAAGTCCGCCGCATCGACAACGAACAGGGCCGCTTCACGCTGGTCTTCCTGGTCGCCCCGGAAGACGAGCATCTGTCGGCGGAACGCCGCCAGCCGGAAATCGAGCTGACCTACAACTGGGACCCGGAGGACTACACCGGCGGCCGCAATTTCGGCCACCTCGCCTTCCGCGTCGATGACATTTACGCGCTGTGCGAGAAGCTGCAGAGCCAGGGGGTGACCATCAACCGCCCGCCGCGCGACGGCCGGATGGCGTTCATCCGCTCGCCCGACAACATCTCGATCGAGTTCCTGCAGCGGGGTGACCCCCTGCCCCCGGCCGAGCCCTGGGCGTCGATGCAGAACACCGGCAGCTGGTGAACGCCGGCGATATCGTCCCGATAGACCAGCTGGCGCCGGCCGAGCGTCGGCTGGTCGAGGCCGCCACGGCAGCGCGGCAGCGGGCCTATGCGCCCTATTCCCGGTTCCTGGTGGGCGCAGCACTGGAAACCGTCGACGGCACGATCATCGTCGGCTGCAATGTCGAGAATGCCTCCTACGGGGCGACGGTTTGCGCCGAGCGCGTTGCCGTCTTCGGCGCCGTGGCTGCCGGCTACCGGACGTTTCGCCGCATCGCGGTCATCGGCGACACGCCCACCCCGATCGCGCCTTGCGGCATGTGCCGGCAGGTCCTGGGCGAATTCGGCCCCGACATCGACGCCGTCATGGCAAACCTCGCCGGCGCCGCACGGGTCCTGACCGTCGGCCAGCTTCTTCCCCACGGGTTTGCCTTGCCCGACTGACCCGTCAGGGCCATGCTATTACCCCGATTTAATGTGGGGAATAGCGAGAGGGAGCCCGCCCATGACCACGACCGTCATCCGCAACGCCGCCTGGGTTATCGCCTGGGACGCTGGCGCCCAGCAGCATTCCTTCCTGACCGACGCCGACGTCGCCTTCACCGGCGACACCCTGACCTGGGTCGGCCGCAACCACGAAGGCCCCGTCGATGTCGAGGTCGACGGCCGCGACCTCATGGTCATGCCCGGCCTCATCGACATCCATTCGCACCCGAATTCGGAAAGCTCCTACCGCGGCCTGCGCGAGGAACACGGCGTCAAGTCGATGTGGATGACCGGCCTCTACGAACGGTCCTGCGCGCTGTCGCCAACCGACGCCGAGGCGAAGATCGCCGGCTGCGAAGTCTCCATGTGCGAGATGCTGAAGTCCGGCGTCACCACCATCACCGATCTCTCCTTCCCCTATGAGGGCTGGATCGACCTGATGGCGCGGTCCGGGCTGCGTGCGGTCCTCGCGCCCGGCTACGCCTCGGCCGGCTGGAAGCTGGAGAACGACTGGACGCTGGGGTTCGCCTGGGACAAGCAGGCGGGCAAGTCTGCCTTCGACCATGCCCTGAAGATGATCGAGGAGATTGAGGCGCACCCGTCGGGACGCCTCACCGGCATGGTCTACCCGGCCCAGATCGAGACCGTGACGCCGGAACTGATGCAGGATTCGATCACGGTCGCCAAGGAGCGGAACCTGCCGATCACGACCCATGCCGCGCAAAGCGTGCTGGAGTTCCAGGAGATCGTCCGCCGGACCGGCATGACCCCGCTCGCCTTTGCGGAGTCGATCGGCCTCCTCGGCCCCAATCTCGTCCTCGGCCACTGCATCTTCATCGACGAGAACTCCTGGGTCCGCTGGTGGAGCCGCGACGACATCGGTCGCCTCGTCCATACCGGCACCTCGGTCGCGCACTGCCCGACGCCGTTCGCACGCTACGGCCAGATCCTGGAGGATTTCGGCAAGTATCGGCGGGCCGGCGTCAATCTCGGCATCGGCACCGACACCACCCCGCACAACATCATCGAGGAGATGAGGAAGGCCGCGACCTTCGCCCGCATCGCCGCGCGCGACATCTCGACCGTCGGCATCGGCGATCTCTTCCACGCCGCGACCATCGGCGGCTCGAAGGCCCTGTTGCGCGACGACATCGGCCGCCTGGCACCCGGTGCGAAAGCGGACGTGGTGCTGGTCGACCTGAAGAACGTCTGGATGCAGCCGGCGCGCGATCCGCTGCGCTCGCTGATCTACCATGCCGCCGACCGGGCCGTGCGCGACGTCTATGTCGACGGCAAGCAGGTGGTGAAGGCCGGGGAGGTCTTGACCATCAACCACGCCGACGCTTGCGAGCGCCTGACCGAGGCCCAACAGCGCATGATGGCGGCCTGCCGCCAGCGCGATTTCAAGGGCCGCACCGCGGACGAGATCATGCCGCTGTCGCTGCCGATGATGAACTGATCCGAAGCTGGTGCGGGTATGTCGAGCGGGGGGCGTCGCCCCCCGTTCCCATTTCGGGGTGTGGAGACACACTACCCCTCGAAGCGGCCGTCGGTCTCGCGATCACGGGTGTAGCTGTGGGCGAGGTCGAACGGCGGCAACCAAGACTCCCGTCGGATCGTCCAGAGTTCGTAGGTGGGCTTCAGCTGGTCCGGCGCATCGAGCGCGCCGAGATGGATCTCGATCTCGTCATCGGTGCGGGAAAACACCGATGAACCGCAGCGCGGGCAGAAGAACCGCCCCTGATAGCCGCGGACCTCCCCCTCGATCGTTACCGCTTCCTTCGGGAAGATCGCGGAGGCGTGGAACAGGGCGCCGTGATGCTTGCGGCAGTCGAGGCAGTGGCAGAGACCGACCCGGTAGGGCCTTCCCTTCGCCACGAACCGAACGCTGCCGCATAGGCAACCGCCCGTGAACTCATCCATGATGTTCCCCTTTCCCGGATCGGGCCGCCGACACCGCAGGATTCCGCGTCCCTGACCCCGCACATTCCGAAACGACGAAGGCTGGCTCTACCAAAGCGCATATCGCCAAGATCGGTGTCCAGGTGGGGAGAGCTTAAGGCAGGAGCAAGAACATGGCGATTGAGGCGATCTGGACCGGCGGCGCGGTCGCGACCATGACCGACCCCGACTTCGGGCTGATCCCGGACGGGACGGTCGCGGTCGAGGGCGGCCGGATCGCCTGGGTCGGGCCGGCCGCGGAGGGGCCCAGCGAAGCGCCGGAGGTTCACCGGCTGGACGGGCGCGTCGTGACCCCCGGGCTGATCGACAGCCACACCCACATCGTCCATATCGGCCACTCCCTGATCGACTTCCAGTTGATTACCCAGGGCGCTGATCGGGAGGCCCTGAAGAAGGCCGGCGGCGGCGTCCGGCGCACCGTCGCCGGCGTGCGCGAGGCGAGCGAGGACACCCTGTTCGAGGTCACCGCCCGTCGGGTCGAACAGCTGATCGCGGCCGGGGTCACCGTCCTGGAAAGCAAGTCCGGCTACGGCCTCGACCTCGACGGCGAGTTGAAACAGATGCGGGTCAGCCGGCGCCTGGGCCGGCACTTCCCGCTCGACGTCGTCTCGACCTTCCTCGGCGCCCATGGCCTGGCACCGGAATTCGATGGCCGGCGCGACGACTACATCGCCTTCCTGTGCGACACGGTGCTGCCCGCGGCCGTGGCGGAGGGCATCGTCGACATGGTCGACGGCTTCTGCGACTACGACGGCTTCAACCACGACCAGACCGACCGCATGTTCGAGGCGGCGGCCAGGCACGGGCTGCCGGTCGCCCTCCATGCCGACCAGTACACGGATTTCGACGCCGGCAAGGTCGCGGCCCGGCATGGCGCCAAGTCCGCCGCCCATCTGGAATACGCCAACGAGACGACGATCGAGGCGCTGGCGAAGGCCGGCACCGTCGCGACCCTGCTGCCCGGGGCCAATTGGATCCTGGGCGACCCGAAGAAACCGCCGGTCGACCTGTTGCGCAAGCACGGCGTGGCGATGGCGCTTGCGACAAATAACAACCCCACCTCCTCCCCCTGCCTGATGCCGACCATGATGATGCACATGGGCTGCCGGCTGTTCGGCATGACGACGGCCGAGGCGGTGCACGCCTTCACGACCTCCGCGGCAAGCGCGCTGGGGCTGGAGGCGAGCCACGGCACGATCGCGGTGGGCAAGGCCGCGGACCTCGCGATCTGGGACGTCGCCGACCCGGCGGAACTGCCCTATCGCATCGCGTTCAACCCGTGCGCTGCAACGGTGAAGGCAGGCCGAACGGTGTTCGAGGCGAAGCGCCCGCAGATCGTCAGCCCGGCAATCGTCACAGGAACCGGATGAGGCGGTAGACCATCACACCCGCCATCCACAGGAAGCTCAGGATGGCGAAGGCGATGGCGCCGAAGATGCCGAACTGGAACAGCTGCCAGAGCTGGCGTCCCATGCGGTCGAGAGGGCCGGCACCGGACCCGGCGCGGGCCCCGTCCGGGATGCCCCACACCGGTTCCGCGCCATAGCTCAACAGGACAACGGCATCTTCCGCTGCCCCGTCGGCCGCCGCGCGGTCGAGCGTCCGTTGCCGGCGATCGACCAGGGTCCGGTAGCGGTGGGCGGTTTCAGGGTCGAGGTCGCTGATCCAGGCACGGCGGTCGACACCGAGCCAGTCCGGCATCACCTCCACCACCTCTACCGCGCGCCCGGTCCTGGGGTCGCCCGCGGCATAGCGATAAACCTCCCCGTCCTCGGCGAGGATCGCGGACACGGCAAGCCGCCCCGCCATCGCGCGCGGCGCCGGGATGCGATCGCCCCGCCGGAGCGGCAGGGGTCGGGTGCGGGTCAGGGACCCGCACGATCGGCGCGGCCTCGTCGGGCACCTGGCTG
>CAYNIS010000303.1:0-2026 GCA_964397055.1 uncultured Rhodospirillaceae bacterium
CATCGCCCGTGCGACCTCCCGCGCCTCGCCCTCGATCCGGTCGCCGAGCACGACCGGCGTGACGCCGGCGGCCCGCGCCACGGCGGCCGCCGCATGCAAGGCGTCGAGTCCGCGCGCGACGATCCGGTAGTCCGCGGTCGCGAAGGCTGCATCGGACGGTTTCGGCGTCTCGTTGGCGGGATCGGCGAGCAGGCGGGCAATCGTTGGCCCGGGGTCGATGCCGAAGCGGTCGAGGACGGAACGCGCATCGGCCAGGGTCGAGGGGTCGGCCACCGTTGGGCCGGAGGCGATGACATCCGGCGGATCGCCGACGACGTCGGAAATCGCCAGGGTGACGATGCGTGCCGGGGCCGCCGCCGCCGCCAGCCGCCCGCCCTGGATGGCGGAAAGATGCTTGCGGACGGCGTTGATCTCGTCGATGGCCGCCCCTGAGCGCACCAGCGCCCGGGTGAGGGCCGCCAGATCGTCGAGCACGAGGCCCGGGCGCGGCAGGCTCCACAGCGCCGATCCGCCGCCGGAGACAAGTGCGATCAAGAGATCCTGGGGACCCAAGGCCCGGGCAAGGTCGAGCGCGCGCCGGGCGGCCCCCTGCCCGGCTTGGTCCGGGAACGGGTGGGCGGCTTCCACGACCGCGACCCGGCCGGCGGGCACCCCATAGCCGTAGCGGGTGACGACCAGCCCGTCGAGCGGCCGATCGGCCGGCCAGGCCCGATCGAGCGCGCGCGCCATCCCGGCGGAGGCCTTGCCCGCCCCCAGCACCAGCGTGCGGCCGGCGGGTGGGGCCGGCAGGTTGGCCGGGATGACGCGGTCCGGATGGGTCGCCGCGATCGCCGCATCGTGAAGGCGGCGCAGGAAGCTCGCCGGGTCTGTCACGGCTCAGCTTCGGGCTTTCTGGCGGGCTTCTTCTTCGACGACTTCTTGGTCTGGGACTTCTTTTTGGTCTGGGGCTTCTTTTTCTGGGCCCGAAGGCCGGCGTCCAGCGCGAGACGCGCCCAGCGGATCATCTCCTCCGCCTCGTCATAGACGAAAGCTGGCGCCCGGGCGTAGCTCATCTCCATCGGCTTGCGCCCTTCGGCGATGTCCTTTTCGGGCCAGGGGCGGAACTTCTCCGACCCCACGGCGGCGAATTCCGGCCAGGTTGCGTCGTCGACCTTGAACCAGAGCTCGTCATAGGCGACGAGCGCCATCATGACCCCGTCGAGATAGATGCCGTGGCCGCCGAACATCGCGCGCGCCCGAACCGCCCCGATGGGCTCCAGGAACTCGCGCAGCAGGCTGACGACTGCGGGCTGGGCCACCCGCCTACTTCTTGCGGAAGCTGTCGAGCGAGACGACCTCGCCGGTCTTCGGCTCGTCCGGATCGTCCCCGTCGGCATCGTCGTCGTCGCCGGCGACCGACGGCGTTTCCATGGGCGGCGGCATGTCCGGCTGGAAGGCGCGGGCCAGTTCGACGGAGGGGTCGGCAAACATCAACAGGGCCGCAAACGGCACCGTCAGCCGTTCCAGCATGCCTCCGAAGGACAAGGTGACGGAGAACTTCTCCTCGTCGACCTCGAGCGCGTGGAAACGATGCTGAAGGACGATCATCATCTCCGTCGGATAGCGTTCCCGCAGGCGCTGCGGGACCACCACCCCTGGGTGATCGGTCCGGAAGGTGATGAAGAAGTGGTGGTTGCCGGGCAGCCCCGTCGCCACGACGCGGTGCAGGACATCGCGCACGACACCCCGCATCGCCCGGTCCATCAACCCCTGATAGTCGAGAAGATCCTGCACCACCGCTGATCGGCCCCGCCGGCTTCGGCCCCAGTTCGTTAACGCTGAGACGACGGCATTTGGCCGCGCGGGTCAAGCGCGCGCGTCCCGGTCACGGAGGCTGGCTGAGGAATGAGGTAGGGGGCTTCTGTTGCCCGGTGCCCCCCGAACCGCGCTTATCTCCGTTTTTTAGGCGGCGACAGCAAGAGGTTCATTGTCGTTGGCATGTAATGCCGTGGCCCGATAACGGCGGTACCATGCCGAGCGGAAACCC
>CAYNIS010000303.1:2036-4830 GCA_964397055.1 uncultured Rhodospirillaceae bacterium
CGCCCCCGCTCGCCCGCCGGCCGCCGCCTCTATCGGTCAGCCCGTCCGGGTGGAAGTGGTGGAGGCGCCGGGTACCGCCCCCGGGTCCGCTACGCTTATTCCACAAGGCGTTTACCGCCATAGCCGGGTGCGACCCGGCGACATCCCAATATACTCACCGATCGGCTTTCTTGCAACCTGGGCCGCCGCTATGGTGTCGGCCCTCTACGGGATGGGAGCCGCTACCAGACATGCCGTTGACCGAAGATCAGGCCGCCGAGATCGCCGCCGCCCGGGCCGACACCCAGCCGACCCGCCGGGCGACGGTGCCGGCCCTGGAAAAGGTCCTGTTCGAGGCGATCCCGGTCCTGGACCACGGCTTCGTGCGCGTCGTCGACTACATGGGCGATGACGCCGCCGTGGTTCAGGCCGCCCGCGTCTCCTACGGCCGGGGCACGCGCAAGGTGTCCGACGACCGCGGACTGATCCGCTACCTGATGCGGCACTGGCACACCACACCGTTCGAAATGTGCGAGATCAAGCTGCATGTGAAGCTGCCGATCTTCATCGCCCGGCAGTGGATCCGCCACCGCACCGCCAACGTGAACGAGTATTCGGCGCGCTACTCGGTCCTCGACCGGGAATTCTACCTGCCAGCACCCGAAAAGCTGGCGGCACAGTCGCAAACCAATCGCCAGGGTCGCGGCGACGTGCTGGAGGGCGCGGAAGCGGCCCGGGTCCTGGAGCTGATGAAGGCCGACGCCGGACGCGCCTATGAGGACTATCTGTGGATGCTGAACGAGGATGAGGCGGGCCAGCCCCAGGACGCGGGCCGCCAGGGCCTCGCCCGCGAACTCGCGCGCATCAACCTCACCCTCAACACCTACACGCAGTGGTACTGGAAGACAGACCTCCACAACCTGATGCATTTCGTTCGGCTGCGCGCCGACGCCCATGCCCAATACGAGATTCGCACCTATGCCGAGGTCATCCAGGGCCTGATGCAGCGCTGGGTCCCGCTCTCGACCGAGGCGTTCGAGGAGTATCACCTGCACGGCGCCCAGATATCGCGCACCGGGCTCGACGTGATCCGCCGCCTGATCGCCGGGGAACCGGTGGATCAGGCAGGAAGCGGCCTCGCCCCGCGCGAATGGCGCGAGCTAATGGCGACCCTCGGCCGCGCGCCCTGACCGGTCACTCGGGCTCGCTCGCCCTGGCGCCCTCCGCCAGCGCCTCCGGTGACAGCTGGTAGAGCGCGTCCATGAGGTGGAGCCGCAGGGTACCGGGGCCGTCGGCCTTCGCCGCTGCCCACTCCCCCGCCAGCTTCATCATCGCGGCGGCCGTGGCGGCCCCGACGATCGGCTGGTCCGCCACGGCCACACAGGCCGCGGTCAGCGCCGACAGCGAACAGCCGACCCCGGTCACCAGCGGCAGCATGTCGGAGCCGCCGTCGAGCCGGATGACCCGGGCTCCATCGGTGACGAAGTCGCTCTCGCCGGTGACCGCGACGACGCCGCCGGTCTGGTGGGCGAGCGCCTTGGCCGCCGGCAGCGCCTCGGCTGAGGTATTGGCGGCATCGACCCCCTTCGGCTGGGCACCCGACACGGCGGCGAGCGCCATCACCTCCGACGCGTTGGCCCGGACCACGGTCGGCCCGGCCTCGGCGAGTTCGCTCGCGACCGAGGTTCGCAGGGTGGTCGCCCCGACCGCGACGGGGTCCAGGACCCAGGGCTTGCCGTGGCGGTTGGCGGCGTCGGCCGCGGCATGCATCCCCGGCACGTGGGCCTGACGCAGGGTACCGATGTTGATGCAGACGGCATCGGCCACGGTGACGAACTCGCCGACCTCCTCCAGCGCGTGCACCATCGCCGGCGACGCCCCGGCGGCCAGCAGCACATTCGCCGTGATGTCGGCGGCGACCATGTTGGACAGGACATCGACCAGCGGCCGGCGGTTGCGCAGGCGCGTCACCACACCGGCCAGCGTCTGGGGAAGGGCCATAGGTCCGAACTCTCTCGCTTCGGGCTTGTCGGTTCTTCGAGGTTTCGAGGGTCCCGGGGATTACTCGATGACGATCTTCGGCGGCGGCCGGCGGCTTTCGGCCCCCGCCTCGAGCTGGGCCCAGACCGCCTGGGCGACGTCGACATAGGCACGCGCGTGATCGCTCGACGGGGCCGACACCACCACCGGGCGGCCGGCGTCCGACATCTCGCGGATCTCGACATGGAGCGGGATGGCACCCAGGAACGGGACATCCAGGCGCTCGGCTTCGGCACGCGCGCCGTCGTGGCCGAAGATGTCGGTGCGATGGCCGCAGTTCGGGCAGCAGAAGAAGCTCATGTTTTCGACGATGCCGAGGACCGGAACGTCGAGCTTGCGGAACATGCCGAGCCCCTTGCGCGCATCCAGAAGGGCGATGTCCTGCGGGGTCGAAACGATCACCGCGCCGGCCATCGGCACCTGCTGGCCGAGGCTGAGCTGCGCGTCCCCGGTCCCCGGCGGCATGTCGACGATGAGCACGTCGAGCTCGCCCCAGTCGGTGTCGCCGATCAGCTGGGCGAGGGCGGACTGCACCATCGGCCCGCGCCAGATCATCGGCGTTTCCTCGTCGACCATGAAGCCGATCGACATGACCGGCAGGTCGAAGGCGCGCTTCGGGACGATGCGCTTGTCCTCGTTCAGGTCCGGTTTGCCCGACAGGCCGGTCATGCGCGGCAGCGACGGGCCGTAGATATCGGCGTCCATCAGACCGACGCGCCGGCCGATCGCCGCCAGCGCCAGGGCGAGGTTGACCGCCGTCGTCGACTTGCCCACG
>CAYNIS010000304.1:0-4826 GCA_964397055.1 uncultured Rhodospirillaceae bacterium
ATCGCGCTCGGCGGCCAGGCCACGTTCGAGCTCGCGGCGCAGTTCGGGCTCGTCGACCACGCGCAGCGAGAGCACGGCACTGATTGCCTCGTTCGGCCCGTTGATGGTGTCGCCGTCGCGAGCACGGGCTCGCAACTGCAGGCTCGAAGCGCTGGCGATATCGCTGGGCACGACCACCGGCACCTCGCGCTGTAGCTCGTTGCCGAAATGCCCGGCGAGCTCGTGCAAGGTGTCGAAGGCGATCTCCTCCTCGGCGCGCCGGCGCCTCGGCGAGGCGAGGGCGAGCACCTGCCGGGGCTGCGCCGACCCACAGCATGAAGGCCAAGGAAGCGAGCGCCATTGCCGCGACATGCCGGCCCGACCGTGCGGCCGTGCTGATCGTTTCGGGAGCGACCGGTGCGGTCATGGCGAAGAGCCTCGTGATCGGTAAGGGCGCGCCCGGGGCACTGAATTGCCTAGACCGCGTCTTCACCAACTTTAACGCATGATCGTCACCGGATCCGGCGCATCCTCACGCCATCGGTCATGCCAGGTTCGCAGTGCGCTTGGTGGCCATGACCGGACGCTGTCCCTCGTCGTCCTCGTCCGAGCCCGCCGGCCCTGCAGCCATCAGGGCGGCAATGTCGGTTTGCAGGCCGAAGTAATCGGTCTTGCCGGTGCCGAGCACGGGCAGGGCCGAGACGACATGGACGATCCGCGGGGCGACCAGGGGCGACAGCTGGCGTTCCTGGGCCAAATCCGCGATCCGCCGCCAGTCCGCATCGGGCCGGGTCGTGACCAGCACCAGCTTTTCCCCCTTCCGGTCGTCCGGGACCGCGACCACGGCATGGTCGTCCTCCGGCCAGATCGCCTGGGCCAGGGTCTCGGCCTCGGCCAGGGCCACCATCTCGCCCGCGACCTTGGCGAACCGCTTGGTCCGGCCGACGATCTTCACGAAGCCGTCGCCGTCGATGTCGACGATGTCGCCGGTGTCGTACCAGCCGTCGGCGGGCGGTTCGACGACGCCGGGCGCGGTGGTGCGCAGATACCCCAGCATCACGTTCGGGCCGCGGACCACCAGGCGCCCGCCGGCGTCGACCCCCGGCACCGATTCCAAGCGATGTTCCATTGCCGGCAGGAGGCGCCCGACGCTGCCGTCGCGGGCGGCCATCGGCGCGTTCACCGCCAGCACCGGCGACGTCTCGGTCGCCCCGTAGCCTTCGAGCAGGCGCACCCCGTAGCGGTTGGCGAAGGTCGCCCGGGTTTCCGGCCGCACCCTCTCCGCACCGGCGAAAATGTAACGCATCCGGTAGAAGTCATAGGGGTGCGCACGCTTGGCATAGGCCGACAGGAACGTGTCGGTGCCGAACATGATGGTGGCGTTGGAGAGGTAAACGAGCTCCGGCACCATCCGGTAGTGCAGCGGCGACGGATAGAGGAACACCCTGACCCCCGACAGGATCGGCAACAAGGTGCCGCCGGTCAGGCCGAAGGAATGGAACATCGGCAACGCGTTGAACACCAGGTCGGAAGGGTTGAAGTCGACCCGGGCGCCGATCTGCTTGCAGTTGGAGACGATGTTGCGGTGGCTGAGCACCACGCCCTTGGGCGGCCCTTCCGAGCCGGAGGTGAAGAGGACCACGGCCGGATCGTCGGGCGCGACGCCGCGCGGCCGCACCCAGCTGTGGGGCAGGTAGGTCGAGGCGAGGCCGCCCAGCCGGTCGGCGAGGCTGACCTCGGCCCGGATGTCTTCCAGATAGTGGACCTGGGCGACCGATCCGATCGCCTCGATCAGCGGATGCAGGCGCCCGGCCTCGACAAAGCGGCGGGAGGTGAAGACATGGCGGATGCATGCCGCCTTGCAGGCGTCGACGACGGTCTTCGGACCGGCTGAGAAGTTCAGCATCGCCGGCACGCGCCCGGCTGCCTGGAAGGCGAAGAAGACCACCGCTGCCCCGGCTGCGTTCGGCAACAGGATACCGGCCACCTCCTTCGGCTCGGTGCGCTTGGCGATCTTCGCTCCGAGCACGTGGGCGCCGGCCGCCATCCTGCGGTAGGGCACCCGGGACCACTCGGCGTCGTCGAGGATCACCCGGCCGCTGCCGTGGGTGCGGCGTGCTTGAGAGAAGGCGTCGAACAGGGTGATGTCGGTGTCGGCCGCCCGGAACGCGGCATCGGTCATGATGTCGTAGAGACGGGTCCCGGCCCGGGCGCGGCGATCCCGCCCGATCAGCTCCTTGGGCAGGTCCAGCCGTTCGACCGGCATGATCGTGATCTTCATCTTCGGGAACCAGCTGAGCCGGAGCTTGCCGGCCATTGCGCCGAACGGGGTGAACTGCGGTCCCTCGATCCGGATCGGCACGATGTCGGCATCCGCCTTGTCGGCGGCCAGCGCCGCCCCGTCATAGATCTTCATCAAGGCGCCGGTTTCGGTGATGCGCCCTTCCGGGAAGACGACGCACCGGTTGCCGTCGGCGATCAGCTTGATCAGCGCCTTGATCGCCATCGGGTTGGACGGGTCGAGCATCAGATGCGGGATTAGCCGCACCCAGGGCCGCGTCCACCACACCTGGGCGATGTGGGTGTTGATCGCGAAGGTCACCGTTTCCGGCAGGAACGCGGCAAGCAGCGGCCCGTCGAGATAGGACATGTGATTGGGCACCAGGATCGCGCGCCGGCCCGACGCCTCCAGGTGCTCCAGCCCGTGGACCTCGATCCGGAACAGGAGCCGGGCCAGCGTCCGCCAGGCGGTGCGGGCGACATCCTGGGGCATGGTCCAGAACAGCGCGGCGGTCACCGCGGCACTCAGCGCCGCGGCATAAAGGAACAGCTGGTCGAGCTCGACGCCGATGCCGAGCAGGCCCGCGCAGATCGCCGAGGAGGCGAGGGTCGCGAGGGCGATCACCAGGTTGGATCCGGCGATCGTGCGCGACCGGTGGGTGTCTTCCGTGCGCGCCTGCATGATCGAGATCAGCGGCACGATGAAGAGGCCACCCGCCAGCGCCAGCAGCATCAGGCTCGCGGTCAGGTACCAACTGGCGTCGACCGCCATGAACCCGCTGATTCCGATCAGGCGCTTGCCGTCGGCATCGAGCGGGGCGGTCAATGCCGCCTGCGCCAGCACCGGGCCGGCGGCGATCGAGGCGAGGTAGAAGCCGACGATGGCGATCGTGATGATCAGGCTGGCATAGGGCACCAGGCGGGCCGACACCTCTCCCTGCAGGAGCCGGCCGGCCATCACGGAGCCGATCGCGATGCCGACGGTGAACATGGTCAGGAGCAGCGAGATGACGTGCTGGTTCCCGTGCAGGACCACCTGGGTATAGCTCGGCAACTGGACGAGGAAGATGGCCCCGACGAAGTAGAAATAGCCGATGCCGAGGATGGCGTTCATCACCACCGGCTTGTCCGCCGCGTAACGCAGCATCCGGTAGCTTTCGAGCGGCAGGTTCCAGGACAGTTTCAGCCAGGGGGCGCTGGCCGGGGCCGGTGGCACCGCCTTCGCCGCGGCCCAGCCGACGCCGGCCGCGACCAGCATCAGCCCGGCGGCGATCTCGTAGCCGGCGCCGAGCAGTATGGTGGCGTTGGCGACGATGGTGCCGACCAGGATCGCGACGAAGATGCCGCCCTCGAACAGGCCGTTGCCGCTTACCAGTTCGTCCTCGTCGAGGTGGACGGGCACGAGGGCATAGCGCACCGGGCTGAACAGCGCCGATTGCAGGCCGAACAGGAACAGCGCGAAAAGAAGCACGGTCAGGCTGCCGTGGTAGATGCCGGCGATGGCGACCGCACAGACCGCGATTTCGCTGGTCTTGTAGACCCGGACCAGCCAGGTGCGGTCGTACTTGTCGGCGATCTGCCCGGCGATCGATGAGAACAGGACATAGGGGAGGGTGAAGATCGCGGCGGCGACGGAGACCAGCACCTCCGCCTGACCGTCGAGGTCGGTCCCGGTGAGAAGCCGGAACAGAATCAGGATGGCGAGCGCGTTCTTGAAGTAGTTGTCGTTGAAGACGCCGAGGACCTGTGCGGCGAACAGCGGCGTGAACCGACGCTGCCGGAACAGGTCGAACTGGTGAACGCTCATCGCCGAGGCTCCCTCTCGAAGTGGCCGCACACGGCCAGGGCGCGCCAGGACCGGGTACCCTGGCTGTCATTTGACCTGGGTCGAGAGTGTCCCCATGAGCACGGTTTGTGCAACGCGTGTGGCGTTAGCGGCACTTGCGGAAGCGGGGCTCGTCGGGCGACATCAGCGCGCTACCGCGTGTTTCGCGGCGACCGCCGGTGCTGTGGCTGGCGTTGAGCGGGGGGAGGGTTGGCGATGCCGCGCCTGCCGAGGACCATCCTGGCGCTGACGGATAGCGAGCAGGACGCCCTGGATGCCAAGTTCGGGGAGTACATGCGCCGGGGAATCGCCCGCAAGAGCGAATGGGACGCCGCCCCGGACAAGTCCGCGGCCGACGCCCAGAGGGTGCGCGGCGTCTATCTGCAGGCCAAGGTCTGCATGCTGATCATCGGCCTGCTCGCCCATGCCGAGGAGGCGCTCGACTACGGGGTCGCGAAGGCGGTCATCCGCAATCACATGGGCGATGAGTTCGTCGACACGATCTTTGACGACGCCTGGAAGATCACCTGGTGCCGCGCGACCGGGCGCAACGATTTCCTCGCCGGCTGATCGGTCGTGCGGCACCCGGAAGTCAGAAGACGCTTGTGACGGATGGCGATCGGTCGGCCAGGATCGCCGCCCGCGTCCGGGACGGCCGGCGCCGCGGCGGCGGGCGCCGATGGAGGCCCATCCGGGTTTCGATCCGGTTGGCCAGTGCGATCACGGTCGGCAGATGGGCGAT
>CAYNIS010000305.1:0-4818 GCA_964397055.1 uncultured Rhodospirillaceae bacterium
GTGGCGTCGCGGGTTCCCGCGAAATGAACCTGGCAGACCGGCCGGGCGTACCAGCCGACGCGCGCCGGGTTTTCCGATTGCTCGAGGGCCGTCACCCGGTGGAAGCGGGTCCAGGCGTCGTGATCCAGCGGGCTTGCGACCGTCACCAGGCTGTCGACGTCGTCGCGCCGCGCGGCGATCAGGGCGGCGACCGTGCCGCCGCCGGAAAAGCCGACCAGGCTGATGCTGGACGCCTTCCTGCGTTCCTTTTCCGCGTCGATCGCGGCACTCATGCCGTCGACCACGGACGCGTTGAAGCGGGCGACGGACCAGAAGCGCGGCGGGCAGCGGTCGAGGCGTCGACGATCGAGATACTGGCAGGGCCGTCCGAAATAGACGACGTCGCGCCAGGCGTCGGCCGCCGCCAGGCTGAGGGCGACCGGTTGGCGGGGGGTCGGGTCGTCGGACAGGCGCGTGCGGCTGATCCAGGCCCGGCCGTCGCCCTCGATATAGACGACGAGGTGGCCGGTCGGCCGGGGCAACGGGGCGGGGCGGAAGCCGACCGCCGCGAACTCCCCTGTTTCGACCGCGATGAAGCGGTCCCAGGCACGACACTCCTCGACCGGGCAGGCGTGACGCCCGTCGCCGACCGTGGAACAGCCGGCGAGCCCGAGGAGGATCACAAGGAGCAGGCGGGCCCTACTGGAAAAGGTCGAAATCGGCGCCACGCGAGTAGCCGGTCGGGTTCTGGGTGATCGACGGCCAGCTCTGGCGCGCGATCCGCTGCAGGTTGGCCTTGGTGTACTCGATCAGCTCGCTCGCCGAAACGAGGCGATTGCCGCTGGTATCGGCAGCCGGGGTCTGGACCGCCTGGAGAATGGTATAAGTGAGCAGCCCCTGGCCCAGCGAGGGCAGTTCGTAGGCGACCTCGTCGTCGCGGGTCGCCGCGAGGAGATGGAGGCCGACATCACGGCCCATGTCGCGCAGAACCTTGCGCTCGATCGAGTTGGCGATGCCGAGGATGGCGGCCCCCGAATAGCAGGCATCCATCACCAGGACCACGCGGCGCGGCCCGAGGCCGGTCAGCAACGCCTCGAACTCGGTCGCCGAGATGCCGGCCTGAGTCCCCTGGATCGGATCGAAGAACTCCAGCCGGTAGTCGGCGGGAATGAAGTACCACTCGCCTTCGATCGCGATGCCGTGACCGGCGAGGTAGATGACCACCACGTCCTCCGGCGGCAGGTTGGCCATGCCGTTCAGGACCTGGGCGATGTTCGCCTTCGTCGCGTCCCCGTCAAGCAGGGGGTAGACGTTGATCTCCTCGAACAGGGGTTGGGCTGCCAGCTGGGCGCCCTGCAGGATCGCCTGCGCATCGACCGTCGCATAGTCGAGGGCGAGCTGGCCGGCGTAGTCGTTGATCCCGATCACCAGGGCATGGAGCGACGGCTTGCCGCTCGCCGCCGGGCCGTTGACCTGGGCCTGGGCCGGCACCCCTTCGATATCGCGGTCGGCCGAAACGCCGCGCGCGACAAAGGTGTTGACGCCGGGCAGGGCCGGTACCTGGACCGAGACCGAAACCACGCCGCCGGAACCCTGGCCGGCCTGCACCGGGACGCGCTTGCCGTTGTGGAAGAGCAGCACGTCGGCGATGCCCTGGCCGCTCTGGTCGACCACTTCCAGGTCGACCTGGATGGTGTTGCCGGAAAGGGTCGGCGTGTTGTTGGCGAACGTCGCCGCCGGCGGCAGGAAGATGCCGTCACGCACCGAGGCCTGCGGCCGCGTGATGTAGTCCGGGCTGGCCGCCACGGCCTTGGTCAGGAGGCCGGGCTCGTTGAAGTCGTCGGAGAAGCTGTCGAGGTCCAGGTCGTCGTTCTGGGCGACCCATGAGACGTCGCGCAGCGCGCGTTCGTCGCCGTCGAAGCGGCCGGCATGGTCGATCGTCGCCCACGCCCCGCGGGTCGAGATGAGCTGCACGAAGTCGCCCTGGGCGCGCGGGTTCCAGACCTTCGCACTCTGGTCCTGGCTGGCCGACAAGACCCGCGCGTGGGTCACGTCATAGGCGGTATCGGTGACCCCGCCGGTGTGGCCTTCGAGGTCCGCGATCAGGGCACCGGAGCCGGCATCCCAGGCGCGCACCCGGTCGCCGGCGGCCGCCGTCACGACCGCCGACCCGTTGGCTGCGACCGCAACCGAGGCACCGG
Source organism: uncultured Rhodospirillaceae bacterium (assembly GCA_964397055.1). Taxonomy (GTDB): domain Bacteria; phylum Pseudomonadota; class Alphaproteobacteria; order CAYNIS01; family CAYNIS01; genus CAYNIS01. The sequence goes on from CAYNIS010000305.1 coordinate 2,181, forward strand.
GCCCGCCGACGCCGGAGAAGCCGCGCGCCTGCGCGCCGCCAGCCACCGTGAACACACGGGTTTCGGCATTGTCCGACGTGGCGATCAGTTCCGCCCCGTTGGCGCTGAACGCCAGGGCGGAAACGCTGCCGCCCTGACCCAGGCGGGCGGTCGGCGTCTGCGAATTGACCTGCCAGATGTTGACCACCCGGTCGGTCCCGCCGGTCGCGACCAACTGGCCGTCGGGGGAGAAGGCAATCGCGGTCACCGCCCCCTGGTGGCCGGTCAGGCCCTGCACCTGCTGGCCGGAGGCGACATTCCACACGCGGAACACGCCGTCCGCCCCGCCGGAGGCGATCAGGCCGCCGTCAGCGCTCGAGGCGAGGGCGGTCACGGCGCCGCCATGCGGGAAGGGCCCCGCTTCCTGCTGGCCGTTGTAGAGGTCGAAGGTGAACACCTCCCCGGAAGCGACCGCGGTGATCAGAGCCCCGCTGTTGCCGGTGATCGCGATCTCGCTGATGCTGGCGTTCCTCAGCGCGTTGACCTCGCGACCGACGGCGGTGTCCCAGATACGCGCCGTGTTGTCGCCGAGGACGGTCGCGATGTAGCGCCCGTCCGGGCTGGTGGCGATGCGCTGCACCGGTCCGGTCGCCCCGCGGATCGACAGGCGCGGGCGCAGGGCCTGGCGGACCTGGCGCTGGATTGCCCGCTGGATCGCCTGGGTCTGGGCCCGCATCGTGTTCACCCGCGGGCGCCGCTGTGCCTCGGCAGCGTTGTCGACGGCACCCATGAGCACGAAGCCGATCGCGAGTAGGATCAGGCCAACCAGGGAGCGCGCGCGCATGAAGGTGTCCTCCTGCCAAGTTGCAACGGCGAGATGGCGAGCGCCAATTCCCGGATAGCGGTTAAGGGTATCCGCGCAACGGACCTCAGGCAAGGATGCCGAGGCCCGCATGGCCCGCCGCCGGTTCCGCCGTCACCCAACCCTGACGGTGGTCCTGGAAACTCAAGCTGCCCGCCATGCCCTGGCCTGCCATGATCCGGGTAAAGGCCTCGCTAACGCCCTGGCGGGCCTCGCCCGACAGCTGCCGGTCGGCGCGCAGGACGAGGTCGAGGCGCCCCTCCGCGACAAGGCCGTCGATCTGGATCGGACCCAGTTCGCTCGGGCTCACCTCGACCACGAAACGGGTGCCGGCACCGCCGCGGCCGCCGGCGCCATCGCCGTCCTGGTCCCCGTCGTCGTCGCGGAAACGCTTCATGAACAGCTGGATCGGCTGGATCTCCGCGTCATTGCGGAAGGGCAGGGTGAGGCTGCGCCAGTCGTCACGCCCGACTTCCCGGAGGTCCTTGGCGGCCTTGTCGAACTCCGCCTTCAGGGCGTCGGCGATCGGTCCCTTGCCGGCCCCCTTGAGGGCGTCGATCCGGTCGCGTCCGATCAGGCTCGACATGTCGCCGGTCTTGAGCGCGCGCATGAAGAAGGCGATCGCGGGGGCGAGGGCGGCGGCCGTCGACGGCTGCGGGATGGCATTGGCAAGCGCACGCCCTGCGGCCGGATCACTGGCGGCGAGCGCTTTCAACGCCTCCTCCATCGGTGCCCAGTTGCCGGTGGGGGCGGGGGCCGGTTGACCACCGCGTGAAGCGGCGGCGGCTTCGGGCATCATCACCAAGGTGGTGCCGGGTGCGATGCGCGCATGCGCCTGGATCAGGATCGGCCCGCCGGGCGTCGTGACTAGGGCGGCCCCCTGGGGCGATGCCGCCGTCACCGTGCCGGCGATCGCGCCGGCCGGGGCCGCCGTCGGCGCCGGGGCGGCACCTGCCGCGGCTGCAGGGGCCGGCGGGATCACCGACAGGATCCGGAACCCGACCGGCTGTGCGGACGGTTGTGCCGCCGGCTGGCCCCCCGATTGCGCGGGAAGACCGGCGGCCCGCGTGCCGGCCTGGCTGCTGGCCGCGGCCTGAACGGCGAGGGCGCCGGGCAGGGTGGTCGGAACCGGCTGGGCCGAGGCTGTCGCAGGCGTCGCTAGGACCGGCGTCGTTAGGGCCGGTGTCGACAGGGCCGCTTGTGCCGCTTGTCCGGTCGCGGGTGTGGCCGTCTGGGCTGCAATCGGCTGGCCCGCCAGACCCTGGGCGGTCGCCGTCGGGCCGGCCCCGGGTGTCGTGCTGACGGCCTGCCCCAGCACGAGTGCCCCCGGTTGCAGCGCCGGCAGCTGCGGCGGCGGTGCGACGGTCGTCGGCGGAGCGGCGGTCGACGGCAGGCTCAGGACGGCCTGGGCCGGCGGCTGGCCGGCGGGCAACTGCACGGTCACCGGCTGGCCGGTCGCAAGGGCGGAGGCGACGGGTGCCGGAAGCCGCAGGGCCAGGCTTCCGGACGTGGTGTTGATCTGGACCGTGACCGGCGGGGCCGGCCGGCCGGCAGGCGGCGGCTGTGCCGGCGCCTGCTGAGCTACCCGGCCGGAAACGGCCACCGGCCGGGTGACCGTCTGCAACGGATCGGGCAGGCGCACGATCTCCGCCCGAACCGGGGCGTCGGCGCTGGCTGTCGGGGCCGGTTGGGCCGCCCGCCCGGCCCCCTCCGCGCCAGGTTGCGTGCTGCCGGCGGGCGTCTGCGCCGGCGCGGTCATCTGCGGCTTGCTGGCAGCACGTGAGATTCTGGAAATCG
>CAYNIS010000306.1:0-4809 GCA_964397055.1 uncultured Rhodospirillaceae bacterium
ACATCGACGATCCACAGGCACTTTGCCGGCACCTGGGAGGCGTCGATCGCGGTCGGGTCGGCGATGACGTGAATGTCGGTGATGCCGGTCTGGGCGAGATAGGCCCGGGCCGGCCGCAGGTGTCGCTGGCCGACACAGACCAGCCGGACGGCCAGGGCGGAAAGGTCGTCGGGATAGGCCGGGGCCGTGTGATCGACATGGGGGAGCGGCAGTTCGAACCAGAAGGTCGAGCCCTCGCCGGCGACACTGGTGACACCGATCGACCCGCCCATCAGTTCCGCGAGGCGCTGACAGATCGACAGGCCGAGACCGGTGCCGCCGAAGCGCCGTGCGGTCGAACTGTCCGCCTGGACGAAGGGCTGGAACAGCTTGGCGCGCTGCTCCTCGGTCAGGCCGATGCCGGTGTCGGTCACCTCGAACCGGAGATGGGTCTCGTCGGCTGTCCGGGCGACGGTCAGGTGGACCTCTCCCTCCTCCGTGAACTTGACCGCGTTGCCGCCCAGGTTCAGCAGGATCTGGCGGATCCGGGTCGGGTCGCCGAGGCGCTTGTCGACCAGGGTCGGGTCGATCTCGACGACGAGGTCGAGGCCCTTCTCCTCCGCCCGGGCGGCAAGGAGTTCCGCCGAACCGTCGACGACGTCCATGAGCGAGAACGGCACGCTCTCGATCTCGAGCTTGCCGGCCTCGATCTTGGACAGGTCGAGGATGTCGTTGATGATGGTGAGGAGCGCCTTGGCCGAGGTTTCGATCGTGCGCGTCATGCGCTTCTGCTCGGCATTGAGCCGGGTCAGCGTCAGAAGCTCCGCCATCGACATGACCCCGTTCATCGGGGTCCGGATCTCGTGGCTCATGGTCGCGAGGAACGTCGATTTCGCCTGGGTCGCCGCTTCCGCGACCTCCTTCGCCTCGACCAGTTCCGCCTCGACCCTGCGACGCGCCCGGATCTCCCGGCTCATGGCGACGGCGTAGTAGGAGACCATGCCGAAGATGACGATGCCGACGAACAGGATCGCCGCGTTGCGCCGCAAGGTGCGGATGGCTTCGGACAGGATGATCGTCAGATCGCGCGCGATGTAGACCCGGATCGGCATCGCGCGGGCGGGATCGAGCTCCGTCCTGGCGGCCAGGTAGTCGTCGCCGTCGGTTCGCACCAGGGCGACCGTCCCGGTTTCGTCGACCGCGGCGAGAATCCGGCTCTCCAGGCTGTCCGGGTCGTCGTACGGGGCCAGGAGATCGGTCATCGGTGCCGCGAACGGATTGCGCTGGCGCATGAGTTCCGGATGCCCGACAACCGCGCGTGACAGGTCGGTCGCGAACACCACATCCTGTTCGACGGCGAGCGCGTTCGCGGTCTGGTTCAGCGTCTGGGAAAGGGCCGCCAGGGTCATGTCGACGCCGAGCACGCCCCAAAGCTCGCCCGCATCATCCAGGATGGGCTTGGCGAAGGTGACGCCGATCTCCCCGGTCGATGCGAAGATATACGGGTCCGTCCAGATCCGCCCGCCCTCGGCGATCGCGGCCTCGTACCAGGGACGTGTGCGCGGGTCGTAGGCGGCGGGTTGCTGGAACAGGCCCACCCATTCCTGCGTCTCCGGGTCCTGCAGCAACCAACGGCCCGCCGTGTCGTTTTCCGGGTCGGCAATCCGCCGCCGGATCAGGGGGCGGCCATCGCGCAGGAACCGGTCGGCGACGGTCACATCGGTCGGGATGATGTCCTGAAGATGCAGGAACCGGCCATCGGGAAACCCGATATAGGCGCCGTTGATGTGCGCGTTCTCCCGCACGCGATAGGCGGCGATGCCATAGAACATGCGGTCGACGTCGTCCGGCGACAGTCGGAAGATCTCCGCGTCGATCAGGGCGGGATGCAGGCTGGTCGCCGGCAGGAAGAGCTGGTTGAGGCTCTGCTCGAAGACCACCAGGACGCGTTCGAGTTCGGTCGCCGCCTCCGCCTCCAGAACGGCGTTCTGTTCCTCGTAGATCATCCAGGATGCGGCCCCGCCGATCCCGGCGATGATCAGCAAGACCACCAGGTTGCGAAGCAAACGTCTCATGGCCGGCCCTCCCCCTGCTTGGACCAGCATTACGCCCGGTCAGCCGGCGATGGCTAGTGGTGGAAGGGCGTAGAACGTCACATCTGGCAGGCCGCCGCGTGGTCGGGCAGACTGCCTGGATGACGTGACGTGCCAGCAAGAGCGCGATGGGGAGGAAGCCTGAAGATGATCGTCAAGCCGGACACCTATCTGACGGCGGCGGAGCGGCGGGAACTGGGCCAGCGGTCCAACCTGATGGGGGCGGCCCTGATCGCCCATTGCTGGGCGCTGATCCTCGGCGCCATGGCGCTGTTCGCGTGGTGGCCGAACCCGGTCACCTTCGTCCTCGGCCTCGTCATCATCGGCACCCGCCAGCTCGGCCTCGGCATCCTGATGCATGACGCCGCCCACGGCCTTCTGTTCACCAGCCGCTGGGCGAACGAGAAGGCCGGCCAAGCCCTGTGCGCGTGGCCGATGGCGACCGACCTCTACAGCTATCGCACCTATCACATGCAGCATCACCGCCGGACCCAGCAGGACGATGACCCGGACCTGGTGCTGTCGGCCCCCTTTCCGATCAGCGCCAAGAGCTTCTGGCGCAAGACCTGGCGCGACCTGTCCGGCCAGACCGCCTATCAGCGCCGCGCGCTCCAGCTTCGCTCAGCGCTCGGCCCTGCCGACCGGCCACTGTCGGCCAGGCTGGCCTCCCTGTGGCGGGAACTGGGCGGGGCGATCGGCTTCAACACTGCCTTCTTCGCGCTGCTCGCCGCGGTCGGGTATTGGTGGCTCTACCCCTTGATGTGGCTCTTGCCCGCCGCGACCACGCATCAATGGGTGACACGGGTGCGCAACATCGCCGAGCACGCCGTGGTCGGGGAGCCGGACGACGTCCTCAAGAACACCCGCACGACCTACGCCAACCCGATCGAGGGGCTGCTGATCGCCCCCTACTGGGTCAACTATCACCTGGAACACCACCTGTTCCTGTTCGTGCCCTGCTGGAAGCTGGGCCGCGCCCACCGGCTGATGCTGGCCAAGGGCCATGGGGCGGCGATGGAGATCGCGCCCGGCTACTGGACGGTCCTGAAAAAGGCGACCGCCAACGAGAACGATGTCCGCAGCGCCTCCGTCCAGGCACGCACCGGTGCCGCCCGGATCTAGCGGGGCGGAGCCGCTGGCCAGGGAGTTGCTAGCCCGTTCCCCGATTGGGCACACGGGGGTAGTCAAGCGATGAAACTGATCGGCGTCGATGTCGGCGGCACCTTTACCGACCTCGTCTACACGGACACGGACGCCGAGCGCACCGATATCCACAAGGTGCCCACGACACCGGCAGACCCTGCCCAAGGCGTGATCAGGGGCCTGGTCGAGATCTGCGAGCGCTTCGACGTGCCGCGGGAGGCTGTCGACCATGTGCTCCACGGTACGACGATCGCGACCAACGCGGTCCTGGAATACCAGGGGGCGGCAACCGGCCTGATCACCACCAAGGGCTATCGCGACATCGTCCATATCGGACGCCACCAGCGTCCGCAGCACTATTCGATCATGCAGGAGATCCCCTGGCAGGACCGCCCGCTGGTGCGCCGGCGCCATCGGCAGACCGTGACCGAGCGCCTGGTCCCGCCGAAGGGGGACGTCATGATCCCGCTCGACGAGGCGGAGGTGAAGGAGGCCGCCCTCAGCCTCAAGGCCGCGGGGGTGGAGGCGATCGCGATCTGCTTCCTGTTCTCCTACCTCAACCCCGCCCATGAGCTGCGCGCGGCGGAAATCGTCCAGGACATCCATCCGGAGGCGTTCGTCACCACCTCCGCCTCGGTAACGCCCCAGTTCCGGGAGTTCGAACGGTTCACCACGACCGCCATGAACGCCTTTATCGGGCCCAGGGTGCGCGACTACGTGAACCGGCTGGAAGGCGCCATCTCGGCCAACGGCTTTCGCGCCGACCTGCACATCATGGGCTCCAACGGCGGGGTCGCGACCGCCAAGATGGTCGCCGAGAAGCCGGTGCTGACCATGCTCTCCGGCCCGGCGGCCGGCGTCCTCGGCGGCCATTGGGCCGGCAAGCTGTCCGACCGCGAGAACCTGATCACCTTCGACATCGGCGGCACCTCCGCCGATATCGGCATCGTCAACGCCGGCACCTACGCGGAGGCAACGGCGCGCGACACCTGGATCGCCGGCTATCCGCTGATGGTGCCGATGATCGACATCCACACCATCGGCGCCGGCGGCGGGTCGATCGCCCATGTCGATGCCGGCGGTGCCTTCCGTGTGGGCCCGCGCTCGGCCGGTGCCGTGCCGGGCCCGGCCGCCTATGGCCGCGGCGGGACCCGGGCGACGGTGACCGACGCCAATGTCGTTCTCGGCCGGCTGGATCCCGACTACTTCCTCGGCGGGGAGATGTCGCTCGACGTCGCCGCCTCCCGCAAGGTGATCGGTGCCTTCGCCGAGGAGATCGGCATGAGCCCGGCGGAGGCGGCGGAGGGCATCCTCACCATCGTCAACGCCAACATGGCGAACGCGATCTCCTCCCGCACCGTGCAGAAGGGCATCGACCCGCGCGGCTTCGCGCTCGTCGCTTTCGGCGGCGCCGGACCGCTGCATGCGGTCGATGTCGCGCGCGCCCTCGGCATTCCGGAAGTGATCGTGCCCCCGCATCCGGGCATCAACTCGGCGGTCGGCCTCATCACCACCGATCTGAAATACGATGCGATCCGGACCTCCTTCCAGGTCTCGACCGACATCGACCTCGCCCGCATCAACGCCGATCTCG
>CAYNIS010000307.1:0-4804 GCA_964397055.1 uncultured Rhodospirillaceae bacterium
TTTTTCGGCGCGAGGTTTTTCGGCGCGAGGTTTTTCGGCGCGAGGTTTTTCGGCGCGAGGTTTTTCGGCGTCAGGGCCGCCGGCGGAGTCTTCGGGATGCGGGCAAAGGCGAGCGAACAGGCCGTCGGCGAGGACCGCCAGAGTGCCCAGGCGCCGATCCGTCCCCATGGCGGGCACGGCGGCGACGACCGATCCGCATGTGCCGGCCCCCGTGTCAGTCCCGCTACCAGTCCCAGTGTCAGGCCCACTGCCAGTCCTAATGCCGGAGGCACCCCGAACGCGGCGCAGAACCCCCGCCAGGAAATGCGTCTTGCCGATCCCCGCCTCGCCGGTGAGGTAGACGACCTCGCCGGAGCCGCGCCCGGCCAGCGCCTCGACGCCGGCCATCACCCTGGCCAGCTCCTCGTCGCGGCCGATCAGGGGCAACCCGGCATCGACCGCACTGGCCTGACCGACCACGCGATAGGCGGCCTGGGCCTCGTCGAAGCCCTTGAGGTCGACCTTGCCGAGCGGTTCCAGGGTGAAGGCGGAACCGACCAGCTGTCGCGTCGAATGGGCGATCACCACGCCGCCGGGCTGGGCCAGCGCCTGCAGGCGGGCGGCCAGGTTCGGGGTGGAACCGAGTGCGATCCCGCCTTCCGCCGTGGTGCCGGTGATCACCATGCCGGTGGCAATACCGACCCGGGCCGACAGCCTGAGCCCCGGCAGCGGGGCCAGAAGGTCGGTGTCCGCGACCGTCTTGAGAGCCGCGCGCACCGCCCGGTGACCGTCATCCTCGTGCGCGAGCGGATGGCCGAAATAGGCGAGGACGCCGTCGCCGAGCAGCTGGGCGACATGCCCGCCCTCGGCCTCGATCGCCTCCCGCGCGGCCTGGTGATAGGCGGCCAGGGCGGTCGAATAGTCCTCGGCATCCAGACGCTGGGCGAGGCTGGTCGACCCCACCAGGTCGGCGAAGACGACGGTGACGTGGCGCCGGGCGATGTCCCCCAGCGGCGCATCGCCGGCGGCCGCGGAGGGGGTCGGCACCGGCGTGGGCACCCGCGCCGGCCCGGCCGCCGGCACAGCGGCGGAGGCGGTCGGTTGCGGCGCTTCGGAGAGGTCGGCGATGGCAGCCATCAGTCGCCGGCGGGGGCCGAGGGCAAGCCCCATCTCCCTCAGGTCGTCCTCGGTCAGATGGGGGACCGTCGCCCAGTCGATCTCATTGTCCAGGAAAACCTGGATCAGCCGCTCCAGACCCAGGCCGGTCAGCCACTGGTCGACGTCGAACAACACCGATCTCCTGACAGATGGGAAAGCCAAGTCCCCGGCTTGTGGCGTGAATTCGACGTTCGGGTCCCTCTAGCAACACGTCCCGAACCAAGCGTCGAATTCGGAAACTCCACTAGTGTGATGATCGAGAAGGTCGATCGATCTATCCGCAAGTTGGTTGCGACCTTCTCGATCTGAATCACACTAGCAACCCATTGAATCTACTGTCCTTCTCGATTCCGAAGTTCGCAAACGCGCGGGTCACGCCCTGGCAGCGAACTTCGGAATCAGGACACTAGAAACACTATGCTACCGGGTGGTTTTCCGATTCCGACATTTGCCTAGGCCCTGTTTTCGACAGGGTCGCAGATGTCGGAACCAGACCACTCGGGGGAGATCGCGCGGGCGCCACGCCGTTTCAAGCGTTGACAGACGTTCAACCGCAGCAGGAACGAAAACACCCCGCGACCACCGGCCAGGGGCCAGCAATCGCGGGGTGTCTAGGGGCAGGGGCGGCCGACGCCGCCCCGGACCGAAGAGACGCTGAGGATCAGGCGCGGTAGCCCGGCGAGACCTGGTCGAGCATGCGCAGGAGCGCCGGCCAGGCCGGGGCGCCGCCCGACCGTTCCATGCCCTTGTCGTACTGCTGGGCGGTGTGCTCGCAGGTTTCCGGCGACAGTTCGTGCACCTTCGCACCGCTCGCCTGGATCTGCAGTTGCATGCGGCAGGCCCGTTCCAGGTACCACATGTTCTCGAACGCGGCACCGACGCTGCGGCCGGCCGAAAGCAGGCCGTGGTTGCGCAGGATCATGTTCTGGTGGTTGCCGAGGTCGCGGATCAGCCGCTGGCGCTCGTCGAGGTCGAGAGCGATCCCCTCATAGTCGTGATAGCCGAGGCGGTTGTGGAAGCGCAGCGCGATCTGGTTCCACGGCTTCAGGCCCTCTTCCAGGCACGACACCGCGACACCGGCCTCAGTATGGGTGTGCATGACGCAGTCGAGGTCGTGGCGGGCCATGTGGATGGCCGAGTGGATGACGAAGCCGGCCTTGTTCACGCCGTACTGGGACGGCGCGACGATGTTGCCCTCATGGTCAATCTTGACCAGGGAGGACGCCGTCACTTCCGAGAACATCATGCCGTACGGATTGATCAGGAAGTGCTCCGGCTCGCCCGGGACACGGGCCGAGATGTGGGTGTAGATGAGGTCACCCCAGCCATAATAGGCGACCAGCCGATAGGCGGCGGCGAGATGCACGCGCATTTCCGCCTCGGTGGTGGCGGCAGCGGCGGTGGGCACGCGGAACTGGCTGACATTGTCACCGGTGCCTTCGGTGCGGACGGCCTGAGACATCTTGCGGGGCTCCCCTCTGGATCGGGTTGTGGAACGGCCTGCGATCGGGCGCGAGCCTTGGTTTGCGGCGGCAGCATAGCCAAAAGGACCGCCCAAGGGTTAACGGAAATCGGGCGATCCGGCCTCTGCCGCTTTCGATTGCGCCCGCCGCCGCGTCAACGTGCCTCCGTCCGCCACGCGCCGAACAGGGCGAGGAGGGCCAGCGCCAGCACCAGGATGGCCGGCATCAACGGCACCTCGTCGACCCCGGTGACGATGAAGCGGTCGTTGTCGACCAAGCCGAGCCAGCCGCGGCCGGCCGCCGGCCGCCCAGGGGCGACGCGCAACAGGCGCGGCTGCGGCTGGTCGATCAGCCACGAGAGACCGCCGCCGGTCGCCTCGGCAGCCGGACCCAGGCGGTCCTCGGTCGTCAGAACCTCCCTCAGCTCCGGCGGGTCGGCCTCCCCCACCAGGGCGAAGGCATGACGCTCGCCGTCGTTCAGACGGAACAGGCCCAGTTCCTCCGCCTCCAGCGTGGCGCGCGCCCAACCGCCGCCGGCTTCTTCGAGATCGACCGTCCTGACCGACCCCGACGGTGTCACCAGTTCCACCGAGCGCGGGTCCGGCGCCAGCGTGCGCCGCTCGACCGTCAGCCGGGTGCCGTCGACGCGCCCGCGCAGGACGTTCTCCTCCAGCTCCGGTTCGGCCATCAGCCAGTGGGCGAGACGGCGCAGAAGTTCGGCCTGCGGCCCACCGCCCTCGAACCCGCGCGACCACATCCAGATCGAATCGGAGGAAAGCTGGGCGACCCGTCCCTCGCCGATCCGCTCGAGCATCAGGAGCGGGCGGTCACCGGCCCCGGCCATCACCACATGGCCGCGTTCCGGCACCACGTCGATCTGGCGGAACCAGCGTCCCCAGCGTGGCTCGGCCCCCGGCGTCCAGCCGGGCAACTGCGCGGTCACCGGATGGCGTTGGCCGATCTCCGTCACCTCCGGTGTGAACGGCTCGACGACGACGTCGCCGGTCGGCGCCCCCAGCAGCACGCGCCCCAGGGGCGTGCCGAAGACCGTGGTCGGCTGGGCGAAGGCCGGCCCGCTCGCTTCCAGCAGCGCGCCGCCGTTCTCGACGTAGTTCGCGATGTTGTTGAAGTAGATCGACGGCAGGACGTTCCGTCGCCGGTACTTGTCGAAAATGATCAGGTCGAACTCGTGAAGCTTGCGCTCGAACAGTTCCGTGATCGGGAAGGCGATCAGCGACAGCTCGCTGATCGGGGTCGAATCCTGCTTTTCCGGCGGGCGCAGGATGGTGAAGTGGATGAGGTCGACGCTGGGGTCGGCCTTCAGAAGGTTGCGCCAGGTGCGCTCGCCGTTGTGCGGTTCGCCGGAGACCAGCAACACGCGCAGGCGATCGCGCACGCCGTTGATGACGATGGCGACCCGGTTGTTGGCTTCCGTCATCTCGCCGTCGAGCGGATCGACCGATGCCTCGAACACATTCTGGCCGGCATGGGTGATCGGCAGGGAGATCTCGACCGGGCGGCCGATCGGCGCGAGGTGTTCGAGAACCGACCCGTCGGCGCTCTGCAGGCGGATGACAGCCCTTTCCGAGGTCGCCTCCGGCGCCTCCTCGACGACCAGGGAAACCGTGACACTGTCGCCGACAAGGCCAAAGCCGGGTGCCTGTTCCAACCGGATCAGGCGGTCCCGCTCGTCGCGCCGACCGGTTAGGAGGACATGGACGGGGCCGAGTTCCGCCAGCGTCTCCAGCCGTTCCGGCACATCGTGCACCTGACCGTCGGTCACCAGGATGGTGCCGGCGACACGATCCTGCGGCACATCGCCGAGGGCCGCGCGCGCGGGTTCGATCAGGTGGCTCTCGCCGAGGCCGGAGGCGGCGGCATCGGCCAGCGCCCCCGGCTCGATGACCCGGAGCTCGAGACCGGGCATCGCCTCGATACGGCGGGCGAGGTGGTCGAGCGCGGCTTCGGCGCGGCGGGTGCGGCTGCCGAAATCCTGGCTCGGCGAGCGGTCGACGACGACAAGTGCCACATCCGGCACCGGCTGGCGGCGTTCGTTCAGGGCCGACGGGTTGGCGAGGGCGGTCAGCAAGACGGCGAAGGCCCCGAGCCGCCAGAACGCGGCCCGCGCGCCGCTCGCAAGCGCCAGCGCCACGAGCAACAGGGCGGCGGCGGCCAGGACGGCGATCAGCGGCCACGGCACCAGG
>CAYNIS010000308.1:0-3000 GCA_964397055.1 uncultured Rhodospirillaceae bacterium
GCGGTCAAAACCGCCTTAAAACTCCGGAACAGACGCTTTCTTCAAAGTGTCCGACTGGCTGACCGGCGACCCCCTGCCCCGCATCTGCTGATCGAAGGCTCAGACGAGCCGCTCCAGCATGCGCAGCCACATGGTGGCCCGCGGCGCGAGGCTAGAGACCAGCACATGCTCCTCGAAGGTGTGGGCGCCCCCGCCGACGACGCCCAGGCCATCCAGGGTCGGGATGCCCATGGCCCCGGTGAAGTTGCCGTCGGAGCCGCCACCGGCGGCGCGATGGCCGGGTTCGAACCCGATCTCCACCGCGATGTCCTTGGCGAAGTTGTAGAGGGTCTCGATCTCCGCGGACATGCCGAACGGCGGCCGGAAGAGGCCGCGCTCGATTTCGAGCTCGACATCGGGATCGACCGGCTTCAGGGCTGCCAGCCGCCCCATCACCTCGGTCTCCGCCGCCTGGTCGGGCACCAGCGCCAGGATCTCCCCATGGCAGTCGATCGGCACGACGTTGACGTGGGTGCCGCCCTGGATCTTGCCGACATTGAGCGTGATCTTGCGGGCGTAGTCGGTCATCTCCTCGATGGCGACGATCTGGCGCGCCATCTCGCGGATCGCGCTTCGGCCGTCCTGGTGGTTGGCACCGGCATGGGCCGGCTGCCCGCGCGTGCGGATCTTGTAGCGGGCGATGCCATAGCGGCCGGTGGTGAGCTTGCCGCCCTCCCCGGCCGGTTCCGGCACCAGCACATATTTGTGCTGGCGGGCCTCGGCCTCGATCGGCGCGCGGGAGGTCGGGCTGCCGATCTCCTCGTCCGGGATGAACATGAAGGTCACGGGCAGCTTGGGCCGGCCGCCGGTCTTGGCGAGATGACGAAGCGCCCAATAGGCGATGAAGTCGCCGCCCTTCATGTCGTAGATGCCGGGGCCGAAGACCTTGTCGCCCTCCCGCCGGAGATTGAGCGGCCCGGCCAGCGCCCCGACCTCGTGCACGGTGTCGAGATGGCCGAGGATCAGGATGCCCGGCCCGTTGTGCTCGCCCGATATGCGCGCCAGCATGATGTCGCCGAGACCGTCCTTGCCCGGTATCCGGCTGGTCGCCGCACCGATGTCCTTCATCGCGGCTTCGGCCTTGTCCATCGCCTGGTTGACGCGGGCGGCGTCATAGGTCGGGCTTTCGATGGAAACCCAATCGGACAGGCCGGCGAGGATCTCCTCGCCGTCGAAGACGACTTTCATGGTGGCAACCTTCCGTTCGGTCATAGGCGAGTGAGGCCAGCTAACAGCCCGACGCGACAGGTGGTCAAGGCTGGCGCAGGTGAAGCCTGGCGCAGGTGAAGGCTGGCAGAGGGCAGGGAACAGAGCCGATGCACCGGGGTTTGCGCTACTCGACCGGTGCCGGCGGCGGCCCGAGGGGCGGCAGCCCGTCATCCCCGTTTCCGGCTGGCGGCGGTGGGGCGATCTCTCTGGCTGCTTCGCTGAACGGGCGCAGGCCCCTCAGCTTCTGGCGGGCCTCCAGCGTCGCCGCACGGGCCTCCGCCTGATTGCGCACGACCCGGGGCCGGATCAGAACGATCAGCTCGGTCCGCTCGACCGAGTTGGTCTTGGTGCCGAACAGGCCGCCGAACACCGGAATGTCGACCAGGAACGGAATGCCGCTGGAGGTCTCCTGGGTCTCGTCCTGGAACAACCCGCCGAGGATGATCGTCTCCCCGGATTCGACCACGACCGAGCTTTCGATCAGGCGCTGGGAGATGGTCGGCGTCAGCGTGCCGGCATTGTCGGCAACGCCGGAGACCTCCTGCCTGACCTGCATGGTGATCAGCCCGCTGTCATTGACCCGCGGGGTGACGTTCAGGATCACGCCGGTGCGCCGGAATTCGATCGTGTTGACCAGCTGGGCGTCGGTGTTGGTGCTGCTTTCCTGCGACTGAACCGCCACCGGCACCTCCGCCCCGATGTTGAGTTCGGCGGTCTGCCGGTCGAGCACCATCAGCAGCGGGGAGGAAATGACGTTGAGCTCGGTGATCCCCGCCAGCGTGTCGAGCACCACGTTGATCGGGTCGCCGGCGACGAAGGAGAAACCCGGGAAGGTCGAGGCCAGGACGTCGTCGGTGCCGATGGTCAGCGTGCCCTGCCGCTCGCCGCCGCCGTCGAAGAACCATTGCAGCCCATAGCGCAGCTCGTCGGTCAGGGTGACCTCTGCAATGGTCGCCTCGACCAGGACCTGCAAGGGGGCGACGTCGAGCTTCCGCAGGGCCGCGAGGACCTTCTGGTAGTCCTCCTCGGTCGCGACGATGACCAGGGCGTTGGTGACCTCGTCGGCGATGATCCGAACGCCGCTGGCCGCCGCCCCGCCCAGCGCCCCGCCCGCGCGCGTCGCGGCCGGCGGCAGCGGCAGGGCGGGTGTCGAGGTCAGGGTCGCGCGCGGCGGTGCCGCCGTCGCAGCACCTCCGGTGTCGGCCGTCCCAGCCGCCGCAGCGCCCGCATCCGCACCGACCCGGGCCGCCTGGGCGCCGGGGGCCAGGTCCCGCATGAAGGTTGCGATCGCCGCCGCCTCTTCGCCCGCGGGCGGCTCCGTCGCTTCGGGGAAGGCCTGCTCCAGGATCGGGGCGAGATCGGCCGCGTTCGAGTTCTGAACGTAGTAGACGTAGATGTTGCGCTGCGCGGACGCGCCGCGGTCCAGGCGGTCGATCCAGGCTTCGACATCGCGCAGGTAGACCTCCTGCCGGGAAACCGCGAGCACGGCGTTGAGCCGGACCAGCGGCACCAGACGGACGAGGTCGGAAAGCGGCACCTCCGCATCGGGGGCCAGGGCGACCTCCAACTCCTCGACGATCTGTTCCGGACCGACCTGCCGGAGCGGGAAGATGGCGGAGGCGAGGCCGGAGAGGACGTTGCTGTCGAAGGTCGCGATGGTGTCGACCAGATCGGCGAGGTCGGGGCGGGACCCGGCGAGGATCATCAGCCCGCGTGAGGGGTCGCCCGCGACGGTCGCGTCGGCGGGCACGA
>CAYNIS010000308.1:3010-3506 GCA_964397055.1 uncultured Rhodospirillaceae bacterium
GTTCCAGAAGCTGGGTCATCTGACCGGTCGACACGAAATCCAGCGGCACGACCAGGACGCTGTGGCCCGGCTGAATCTCGTCGATGCCGTCGATGCGGGTGGCCGGCAACGCCTCCCCGACCGCCTCGGTCGCCGGTACGATCCGGAAGACGTCCGGGTCGGCGACCAGGGCGGCCCCGTTCATGCGCAGCGTGGTGGCGAAGACGTCGATCAGGGCCGACCGGCTCAGCGGCTCGGTCGACGACAGGCTGAGCGTGCCCTGGACCCGACCGTCGACGACATAGGCGACGCCAAGCGTCTCGCCCAGGATGATCCGCGCTGCTTCCGTGATCTCCGCATTCTCGAAGTTGATGACGACGGTGCCGCCGACCGTCTCTCGCGCCCGCGCCACCTGCGGCCGGCGGCGCCCGCCGCGATCCCGGGCCGCCGGAAAGAACTCGGTCTGGCTGAGTGCGACCCGTTCGAGATTGGGGGCTGGCAACGCCTCCCCCAACTC
>CAYNIS010000308.1:3516-4789 GCA_964397055.1 uncultured Rhodospirillaceae bacterium
CAGCCATCTTCGGCCGATTCTGCGGCGAAACCGAGTCCACCGAAGCCGAGCGGAATCGGCGCGGCGGCCGCGTCCGCGCGGCCCTCAATGGCGGCGGACTGCTCCAGCAGCGTATCGTCGAGGGTGGCCAGGGGTGGCAACCGCCGGCTCGCCCCGCCCTCGCACGCGGCGACCAGCAGAATTCCGACAAGGAGGCCGAGCCACGTTGCGAAGACGCAACTCCGGGAGGGCGGCCGGACGAGACGTCGGCGGTCCAAGGATACGCGTGCCGGCATCATGGCATGGCAATCCCTTGTCCACGGCCGTTTCGGGGAGGAAGGGCGGGCCCGCACCCGGACCATCCATCCACCCGCATCATGCCGTAGCACTGAAGAAATCGGATTCAAAGTGCGGCCTAACCGTCCGGGATGAAACGATTAGTAGGATGTGGCTTCTTCGTCGAGATAGCGCCGGATCGGGCGTTCGTTCGGGTCCGGCGGCGGCGGTGGCGGCTCCAACGTGCCGCCACGGCTGTCCGCCAGGGCCTGCATTCGATGGGCGTGGCGTTGCCGCCGCGCAGACTCGGCGTCGCCGCTGATCTCCGGCGCCGTGACCGCGGCGATCCGGCCCTTGCCGGCGCGCAATGGGACCTGGACCTCCTGCCCGCTCGGATGGTCGAGCGTCAGCGCATTGGGGGCCACGGTGGCGAGGCGCCAGCCGTCGGCGACCTCCCGCCCCTCCTCGATCATCTCCGCGCGCGGGCCGCCGGTACGGATCATCGCCGACCGGCGCACGTCGGTGATCAGGATGCCGACCACGGTCAGCGACGGCGGCGTGATGGCCGCGGGCTGTGGGGTCGCGGCAACCGGCGCGGTCGGCGCGTCCGGCACAGGGCGCCGATCGAAGGCGAAGAGCGGCCGGGCGAGGACGGCATCGACGGCGGCATCGGCATCGGCGCGCACCGGCGTCGGACTCGCCGCAACCGTGAGGATGGCGGCGATCAGCGGACCAAGGCGCCAGGTACTCATTCCGCCCCCTCCTTCGTGGTTGTCCGCCGATAGCCCGCGAGCTCCGCGGTCATCGTCAGCAGCGGTTCCTGGCGGCTGGCCGCACGGCTGTTGGCTTGCGGGTTCCGCATCGTCAGCCGTCGGACGAACAGCGCGGGTGGCCCGGTTTCCAGGTCGCCGAGCAACCTGCTCGTCGCCTCCAGACTGCCGGTCACCGCGATGTCGAGCCGCACCTGTTCAACGCCGTCGCCGGCAACCGGTTCCAGAACGCGGACGGAGGTGATGCG
>CAYNIS010000309.1:0-4789 GCA_964397055.1 uncultured Rhodospirillaceae bacterium
CGCCCGTACGTCGTCGGTCGCGTTGTCGACCACGGGCAGGCCCAGCCACCCGTCGGCCCGGCGCACGCCGGGCCAGGCGCTGGTGCGCCAGGGATCCGTCTGCCAATAGCGATCGTGGGCGTAGCCCGAACAGGCCGCGACGACCAGGATCGTCAAGCCGGCCAGGACGCCCGCCCGCAGCCAGGACGCGTAACGCCGGCCCCGGTTCCCAGCGGCCGCGCGGTTCATAGCGGCTGCTCTTGGCGCAGGTCCTGCTCCATCGGCAGGGTCGGGTCGTTCGACCACTCGTTGAGGGAGGCGTCATAGAGCGCGACATCCTGATAGCCAATGAGGGCCAGCGCGAACGCCGCGACGGAGGCGGCGATGCCTCCGCCGCAATAGGTCAGGATGCGGTCGGCCCCGGGAACGCCGACCGCGGTGAAGCGTTCGGCGATCAGGTCCCTGTCCAGGAAGGTGTTGGTGTCGGGGTCGATCAGCTCGCTCGCCGGGACGTTGACGCTGCCCGGAATGCGACCCGGCCGGCCGTAATGGGTGCCGCCGGTGCCGGCATGCTGCTGGCGGCTGAGCGCGTTGATGACGCAGGCCCGGGCCGGGTCGGCCATGGCGGCCTCGACGTCGCTTCGAGTCGCCAGGCGGTCGAAGCGCGGGCGGGCGACGAAATCGCTCGGCGGATAGGACGCCGGCCGGCTGTCCAGCGGCCGACCCTCGCGCACCCACTTCTCCAGGCCGCCGTTCAGGACCGAGACCTGATCGATGCCCATCAGGCGCATCAGCCACCAGACCCGGGTCGCCATGTAGACGTTGCCGGCCCCGTAGAGGATGACGTGGTGATCGTGACCGATCCCGAGCCGGCGCATCGCCGCCTCGAACTGCGCGACCGGCGGTGCCATGAACGGCAGGGAATGGTCGCGGTCGGACAGGTCGTCGACGATGTCAATGAACCCGGCACCCGGAATGTGCGCGGTCTCGTAGTGCGCGCGGCCGCTTTCGGTTCGCGACGGGCCGACCGGCTGGATGTGCAGGCGGGTCGTGCAGTCGAACACCCGGAGTTCCGGATGGTTCAAATGCATCTCCAGCCATTCGGTTTCGACGAGCGGGTCCACAGACATTTCCGTCTTCCCTGACTTGGTGCCGGACGAACGGTACGGGACGACCGGTGCCGTCGATCGCGGCCCACCGTTCAATGCGAGCATAGCCCCGGATGCGGCGGCCCTGAAGCCCGTCAGCCGCGGCCGGCAACGGCACGGGCGCTGTCGGGGGCATTGGCGCCCCCCACCGCTTCGGCGAAGCCCATCGCGGCGGCGTGGGCATGCGCCCCCTGGAGCCTCGCGATGGTTTCGGTCATCGCCGCATCGAGGCGTTCGATGCGCCCGTCCAGCCAGTGATGGGCGGCGGCTGCCGGAATGGCGACGCCCAGCCCGACCGCGGTGGTCACCAGGGCCCCCCAGATGCCGCCGGCGAGATCGACCGGGTTCATGCGCCCGTCGCTCTGTTCCAGAACCTGGAACGCCTCGATCAGGCCGAGAACGGTCCCGAGCAGCCCGAGCAGCGGGGACAGCGATGCGATCAGGGGCAGGGCGCGCAGGGAGCGATCCAGAAGCCCGAGTTCGCTCGCCGCCAGACGGTCCAGATCCTCGCGCAGCTCGCCGTCGGCAAGTGCCGGGTTCATGAAGCCGCGCAGGGCCGTGCGCAGGAGCCGGGCGAGCGGTGCCTCGACCTTCGCCACCATCTTCTCCGCGGCGCGCAGCCGGCCGTTCGAGACCTCCATGATCACCGGGTCGACGAAGTCGCTGCGCCCGACCCGCATGCGGGCGAACGCGATGACGCGGCCGAGGATGATCGCCCAGCTCGACACCGACAACAGGAGCAGGATCATCAGGACGATGCCCGACGGCGAGGTCAGGCTGTAGCTGGCGGGAAGAACCGAGCCCAAGGCAGGTCACTCTTCAGTCGACAGGCGGATCGGCGGGCGCGTCGGCCCCAGACCGTTGATCGATTGCCGGAATGCCCAGGGAATGTGGTTGGGTCAAGGCCGGAGCGTGTTTTTTGGCCCGCCCTCGGGACCCGGGCCGCGCCCCGGTCGGGGCCGGTTGAACACCACCGGTCGGAAGAATAGTTATCACTTGACGCGCTTCTTTACGCAGCCGTATCGCGGGCGTGCCCGGATACGGACCGTCCGGGCAAGGCAGCGTCTGGTCGAGCGCGCCCCCTAGAAGCACTATGGTACCAAGCGGTTTTCCGATGCCAACATTTGCCTGGGGCCTCATGCCGACAGGGTCGCAAATGTCGGAATCAAACCATCGGCCGCCGGCGCCGATCGAGGTGATGCCAATGCCGATGCAGCTGATCGTGGCGCTTGCCGCCACGGTCGCCATAGTCGCGGTGGTGTTCTTCGGCACCGCGTGGCTCTCGGCCGCTCTCAACTGATCCGGCCGGCCGCCCGGGCTCTCGCGACCGTTGGGCCGGCCGAATGTGACAGTCAGGCGATCGGCGCGTCGTCCGAACCGCCGCTGTCACCGCTGTTCTCTTCCGATGCCGGATCCTCGTTCATCGAGGCCCAGAACTTCTCGGCCTCGTTCTGACCTTTCTTGAACGCCGGCAGAATCACGTCCGAGGCCAGCCGGTACCCCAGCGTAGCCCCAATACCGGCGACCGTCGCCGCCGCGAACACGCCAACCAAAGGACCCATGCCTCGAACCTCCCGTGGAACCCGGCGGCTCATCCGCCGGCGCATCGCACCCCTCTGCGCGACAAGGCTCAGGTGACCGCAAATTTGTGGCGATCAAGTGAATCACCCAGCCGCGGGCTGCCTTGCCACGGACATTGTTGGGGGGCGCCCTGATGACCGCGGTGGCGGGAAGTCCTGTTCCTGCCGGGATGTTGTTTTTGAAGGAGGCACGACGTGGCGCGATACCGTCGACCCATGATGTGCATCCCCTTGCTCGCCGGCCTCCTCTTGAGCGGCCCACTCCTGATCGCCGCCGCCACCCCGGCTGCTGCCCAGCAGCCGCTGCCGTCGATCCATGCCCGGCAGCCGCTGCCATCGGTTGCCGCCGATCGGACCTACCAGATCGAGCTGTTCCACATCACACGCATCCCGCCGCCCCAGCTCCTCACCCGGACCCAGGACGTCGACCGATTCGCGGGCCAGGTTAATCGCGACCGGCTGATCCCGCTCCTGGAAGAAATCGGCGGCCGACGGCTCGATAGCGACCAGCGTCGCCGTGTCATCGAGGCTGACCGTCGGCGCACGGCGCTCGAACGGCTGCGGGCGATGACCGAGACGAGATGACGGAGACGAGATGACGGAGACGAGATGACCGGCACAAGCCGTTAGACAGGCTTGGCCCGCGTTAACCTCAATCAAGGAGAACGCGTCGCACACTCTCCCCGAAACGAGCTGTCCCGCCGATAGCGCGCGGGGTCGAGGCCGGGGAGGTTCATAGAGATATGGGTGCGTCGACGGAAACGCTGCCTGAAGGGTTCGTCCTGGACCGCTTCCGGATCAAGCGGGTGCTTGGTCAGGGCGGCTTCGGCATCACGTACGAGGCCGAGCACGTCGAGACCGGCGAAGCCGTGGCGGTCAAGGAGTTCCTGCCGTCGTCGGAGGCCGTGCGCGACGGCGAGCAGGTGGTCGCGCGGTCCGGGTCCGAATCGACCTACGCCTGGGGTCTGGAACGGTTCCTGGACGAAGCGGCCGTGCTCTCCCGGTTCCGCCATCAGCACCTGATCCGCTACACGCGCTATTTCGAGGCCCTCGGCACGGCATACATCGTCATGAGATTCGAGGCTGGCCGGCCGATGGGCTCCTACCTCCGTCATCTGCATGGCCCGCCTGGCGAGGATTGGCTGAGGACGATGGCGGACCAGCTCCTCGACGGGCTCGGCCGCGTCCATGCGGGCGGCTTCCTCCATCGCGACATCAAGCCGGGCAACATCATCATCAGGCCCGACGACACCCCGGTCCTGATCGATTTCGGCGCCGCGCGCCAGGCGATCCAGTCCCGCAACGAGGAACTGACCGGCATCGTCACCCCCGGCTATGCGCCGGTGGAGCAGTACCACAAGGGCGGCAATCAGGGGCCGTGGAGCGACATCTACGCCTTTTCCGGCGTGCTCTATCGGGCGGTCACCGGCGAGAAGCCGATCGACGCCCTGAGCCGGACTTTCGGAACCAAGATGCTGCTGGCTCAGGAAGCGGCGATCGGACCCTATTCGGCCAGGTTCCTGAAGGCGATCGACTGGGGCCTGTCGATCGACGCGGAGGATCGCCCGCGCAACATCAAGGCCTGGCGCAAGGAGCTGCTGGCGGAGCCGGAGGTCGATGCGCCGGTCGAGGCTGTTGAGGCGGTCTCGAAGCCGACGGCCGGTGTCGCCGTGTCGAACGGCATCCGGGTCGGGGTCCCCACGCGCGACCCGATCAGCGTCAAGCTGGCGCCGCGGCCGGCGGGCGAGCCGTCGTCGATGCCATCCGGGCCGGTCACCGCAAAGCGCCAGGCCGCCGGTCCGCAAGCAACCGTCCCCGGGGCACCGGCGCCGACGGCGGAGACCGCACGGGCGGTCCTGGCCAAGGCCCGCGAGGCGGCGGGCAACGCCAGCGACCCGGTGCCGACCCAAACCCGGCGCGCGATGGCGCCACCGCCGCCCGAGTCTTCGGGAGGCGTACTCGCCGGAGAAGCCGTCGGCCGCGAGCACGATCCCGAAGGGCGCGGGCCAGCCACCCGCGTGGACGGCGAACACCTTGCCCCCGGCGGTGGCCGCGACCAGTCCGCAGGCCGCCCCCAGGCTC
>CAYNIS010000310.1:0-4751 GCA_964397055.1 uncultured Rhodospirillaceae bacterium
GGCCCCGACGGCTCTGACGAGCCCATCGACGCCCTGCTCCATTGAGAAGGCGTCGCGTGGTGCCGGTGGTGCCAGGGCAGATCCTCGATGTTGATGCCCTGCGCGCGCTGGGCCGCGGTGATCCGGCGCACCTGGGCGGTTCCCGTCTTGCCGCCCATCTCGAAGCCCGGGATGTCGATCTGGGCGCGCCGGGCGGTGCCGCGTTCGCCCAACATCACCGCGTTCATGCCGTCGACGATGATCTTGAGGTTCTCCGGCTTGATGTCGATGGGCGCCGGCGCCGGTCGTTCGATCGGTCGCCCGCCGATGGCGCGCGTCAGGTGGGGCTTGACGGCGAAGCCGCCGTTCACGAGGCGGGCGGTCATCACCGCCAACTGGAGCGGGGTCGTGAGGACGAACCCCTGGCCAATCGAGGCGTTGAGGGTGTCGCCGTCGACCCAGGGCTCGCCGTTGTGGCCGCGCTTCCAGGATCGGGTCGGCATCAGGCCGGGCCGTTCATGCGGCAGATCCAGGCCGAGCTTCTCCCCCAGGCCGAGGCGCTTGGCCATTGCCGCGATCGCGTCGATGCCCACGCGCCGGCCGGTGTCATAGAAGAAGACGTCGCAGGACTGCTCGATCGCTTCGATGATGTTCATCGTGCCGTGGCCGCCGCGCTTCCAGCAATGGAAGCGGTGACTGCCGAGGTCGGTGTGCCCCGGGCAGAAGACCGTGTGCTGATCGCCGATGACGCCGGCCTCGAGCGCTGCGAGGGCGGTCACCATCTTGAACGTCGATCCGGGCGGATACTGGCCGCGCGCTGCCTTGTTCACCAACGGGTCGGTCGGATCGTCCCGCAGGGCCTGCCAGACGTCGAGGGGCACGCGGGAAGTGAACAGGTTGGGATCGAAGCCGGGGCTCGACGCCAGGGCGTAGAGCGCGCCGGAGTGGACGTCGATGATCGCGGCGGAGGCGGAGCGCTCCTGCGCCAGACGTTCCTGGGCATATCGTTGCAGGCCGATATCGATGGTGAGTTCGACCTGGCGGCCCTGCTCGCCGTCCTGCCGGGACAACTCGCGGATCATCCGCCCGACGGCGTTGACCTCGATCTGGCTGGTACCCGCCGACCCGCGCAGCACCTCTTCATGGTGGCGCTCGATGCCGGCCTTGCCGATCCGGAAACCGGGCAGGGCGAGCACCGGATCGCCGGTCAGTTCCGCCTCGGTCACGGCCCCGACATGGCCGACGATGTGGGACGTCACCTCGGCGAAGGGGTAGGCGCGGATCTCGCCGACATCGATCGACACCCCGGGCAGGTCCGGCGCGTGCACCTCGATCTGGCTGACCTGCTCCCAGGAGAGGTTGTCCGACACCGTGATCGGGACGAAGGCCCGCTTCCGTCGGACTTCGCGCAGGATGCGTTCCCGGTCGGCGTCGGTCATGTCGATGATGCCGGCCAGCCGGTCGAGTGTGCGCTGTACGTCCGGCGTCTGTTCGGAGACCAGGACCGCGCGGAAGTTCTGGGTATTGATCGCAAGCGGCTCGCCGGCGCGGTCGACGATCTGGCCGCGGCTGGGCGCGAGCAGCCGCAGGTTGATGCGATTGTCCTCGGCGAGGAGGTGATAGCGTTCCCCCTCGACCACCTGCAGGTAGTAGAGGCGGGCCCCCAGCGCGGCGAAGCCGCCGAGCTTGGCAGCCCCCAGGACGGCGGCGCGGCGCGTCGTCATCCAGTAGCGATCGGCATCCTTGTCGCGGGCAGAAGTCATGCCGGCTGGTCCGCCATCCGGTGGATCTGCAGCAGGATCGCTGCCACAGGAGGGTAGAGGCTGAAGGTGATGAGCGCGCGTGTCCACACCCCTTCGAGCGGCGGCAGGGCGGCATTGCTGGCCGCATAGATCAGCACGTCGGCGAACGCCGCCGCCGCCGCCACCGGTGCGAACGCCGCCCAGATCAGAAGGAAGGGTCGTCCCATCAGCAGCCGGCGCTGGCTGCGGATCGCGACCAGCGTCACCACCAGAACCAGGGAACTGCCGCCGAGCGGGCCGGCGGTCATGAGGTCCTGAGCGATGCCGAGGGCGAAGGCGGCACTGGCGGGCACCGCACTCGGCCGGTGGATCGCCCAGAAGTAGACCGCCATGACCAGCATCTGCGGCTTGACCGCCGCGGCGTGGGGCAGGTGCACCGGCATCAGGGCCAGGATCAGCAGGCAGGCGACGACCAGCATCGGCAGGATGCCGCGCCACCAACCTTCAACGCGCTGCCAGGCCGTCGCGGTCACCGGGTCGCTGCCCCGACGACGTCCCGGTCCTCCTCCAGATTTCGGGCGATGCCGTAGTCGACCAGGCGGACATGGTCGAGCCGGCTGAGGTCGGCCGCGGGCTGGATCAGGACCACGCCGTCCTCGATCGCGGCAACCACGCCAACGCCCAGGCCCGGCGGAAACAGACCTCCGGTGCCGGACGTCACGATGCGGTCGCCGATCGCGACCTCCGCGTCCGCCGGCAAGTGCGCAAGACGCAGCCAGCGCTGGTTGGCACCGGCGGCGACCGCCCGATGTCGGCTTTCCTGCAGCACCACCGGGATGCGGCTGTTGATGTCGGTGATCAGCAGCACCCTTGCCGTCGTCCGCCCGGCCTCGGTCACCCGGCCGACCAGGCCGGCGCCGGCGACCACCGCCTGGCCCTTCTCGACCTCATGCTCGTGGCCGGCGGTGATCAGGACACTCTTGACGAACATGCCGGCCCGGTCCGCGATCACCCGGGCGGCGGTGAAGCGCACGCCCGGTTCCGGGGCGACGTTCTGCAGGCGCCTCAGGCTGCGGTTCTCCGCTTCCAACTGGCGGCTCGCCTCGTACCAGG
This sequence comes from uncultured Rhodospirillaceae bacterium, assembly GCA_964397055.1. GTDB lineage: Bacteria > Pseudomonadota > Alphaproteobacteria > CAYNIS01 > CAYNIS01 > CAYNIS01. Next base: position 2,835 of record CAYNIS010000310.1, read on the forward strand.
CGCGCAGCCGCGCGTTCTCTTCCTTCAGGCGGGCATTCTCGGCGAAGACCGTCGCCAGGGTCGACACATCGTCCAGCGCCTGCGTGCCGGTCGCCACCGGCTGCGCCAGGGCTTCCAGAAGCGGGGCGGCGGCATCAGCGGCGGTGACCCGCACCTGCTCGATCATGGTCGGCTGGATGCGGTCGACGGCCAGCAGCATCAGGGACGCGATGATGAGGACAGCGGTCGACGCGCGTTCCGCAGCCTGCCGCAGCGACGCCGGGTTGCGAGCCAAACCTGCACTGTCGTGCTTGGTCACGAAGCGCACCCTCGTGCCTGGGATTGGGGAACGCCCATCCACTCAAGATCGCCAAGTCTCGGGCCAAGCACCGGATGCCCGGGCTGCCCACGCCCCCTAATACATGTTTATCAGGACGTTTTTAAGCGTCTTCATCTCTTCCAGGGCACGTCCTGTGCCTATCGCGACACAGGAGAGCGGGTCATCGGCAATCGAAACCGGCAATCCGGTCGAATGGCGCAAGACGAAATCGAGATTTCCGAGTAGCGCCCCGCCGCCCGTCAGCACGATGCCCTTGTCGACGATATCAGCCGCAAGTTCGGGTGCTGTGTGCTCAAGAGCAACCTTGACCGCCTCCACAATGGCGGACACGGGCTCGCCCAGGCTCTCCGCGATCTGGCGTTCCGAGATCACGAGCTCCTTCGGCACGCCATTCATAAGATCACGGCCCTTGATCTCCAGAATGCGGCCTTCACCGTCCTCGGGCGGACAAGCCGAGCCGATTTCCTTCTTGATACGTTCGGCGGAGCTTTCACCGACCAGAAGGTTATGGTTCCGGCGAATATAGGCGATGATCGCCTCGTCCATCTTGTCGCCGCCGACACGGACCGAGCGCGCGTAGACAATGCCGCCGAGCGAGATGACTGCGACCTCTGTCGTGCCACCGCCAATGTCGACGACCATCGACCCGGTCGGCTCTGTCACCGGAAGTCCCGCACCGATCGCGGCAGCCATCGGTTCTTCGATCAGGAAGACCTTGCGGGCCCCCGCACTCTCAGCACTTTCGATGATCGCGCGCCGTTCCACCGCGGTCGAGCCCGAGGGCACGCAGATGATCACCTGCGGGCTGGCGAAGCTGCGATGATTGTGCACTTTGCGAATGAAGTGCTTGATCATTTCTTCGGCGACTTCGAAGTCAGCAATGACGCCGTCGCGAAGGGGCCGGATCGCGGTGATGTTGCCGGGCGTCCGGCCGAGCATCTGCTTGGCCTCGTCGCCGACCGCGAGGACCTGGTTCTTGCCGGTCCCGCGGCTGGTGGCGATGGCCACCACGCTGGGTTCGTTGAGCACGATGCCACGCGCCTTGACGTAGACCAGGGTGTTGGCGGTACCGAGGTCGATCGCCATGTCGGCGGAGAGCAGGCCGAGGAGTTTCGAGAACATCGGGGGCGTCGCAAACCCGGCAATCGGGTTGGTCATTCGGCACCGGGATATCCCGGTCCGGATCGGGCCTTCTCCATAGAGGAGAGGCATTGCTTTCTCAAGAGGAATGCCGTGGCCGGCGCCTAAGTTCGGGAAATGCCGGCCAGGCGGTTTCCTTCTACCTCGTCGTCAGTTCTTCGACTTGTCGACCAGCCGGTTGGCGGAGATCCAAGGCATCATGCCGCGCAGCCGCTCGCCGACCTCCTCGATCGGGTGCTCGGCCCCGCGACGGCGCATCGCCTTGAAGCTGGTCTGGCCGACCTTGTTCTCCAGCATCCATTCGCGGCTGAACTGGCCGGTCTGGATTTCCTCCAGGATGCGCTTCATCTCGGCCTTGGTCTCGTCGGTCACGATGCGCGGCCCACGGCTGTAGTCGCCGTATTCCGCCGTGTTCGAGATCGAGTAGCGCATGTTGGCGATGCCGCCCTCGTAGATCA
>CAYNIS010000311.1:0-4732 GCA_964397055.1 uncultured Rhodospirillaceae bacterium
GGCGATCTCCGCGGCCCCGGAGAGGTCGCCGACGAGACCCCTGGCGAGTGCCAGGTTCTGGCGATGGCGCGGCAGCGCGTCGGGATCGAGGGCCGCCTTTTCCAGGACCTGGATAGCGGTCGTCAGGTCGTCTGCCAGAATCCGGGAGATGCCGTAGTTGTTGAAGAGGGTGAGGTCGTCCGGAAACTGCTGCAGCCCGGTCCGATAGACGGCATCGGCATCGGTATGCCGGTCGAGCATGTCATAGGCGATGCCGAGATTGGCATAGACGCGCGGGTCGGGCTGCCGGTCCAGGGCCGACTGATAGTAGCTGACCGCCTCCGCGGCGCGGTTCAACAGGACCAGGCTGTTGCCGATCCCGCGCAGGGCTTCGGCGTTGCCGGGGGTGTTTTTGATCACCCCGTTGAGGACGCGCAGTCCCTCCGCGGCCTGACCCACCTGATTGAGCGTGAGGCCGAGGGCAACCGCGGCGTCGGTCCGGCTCGGGTCGAGTCGCAGGGCTTGCTCATAGAGCATGATCGCCCCGGCGGAGTTGCCGGACAGCTTCGTTTCCTCCGCCGCACGGACGAGGGCGGCGGCGTTCTGCTTCGCTTCCGGTGCGGTCGAGAGGCCGAGGTCGATGCCAAGATCCGCACAGCCTGCGAGCGCCACAGGGGCTGCGGCAAGGCTGAGTGCGACGAGGCGAGACGCGATGCCAGGGCGACTTCGCAAGGCCAAGGCCCTCCCGAGTCTAGGGTCCCCGCAACCAGACCGTTTCGGCCTAGAGCCTGGCGGCGGGGCAGGGGTTCGGCACGGTTAACACAGGAGCCATCGCCGAGGTTTCCCCCAAAGTCCACCAAAATCGTTTCCTCCTATCATGGTCGGACCAATCCTGGTTAGCAAAAAACGCTTCTATGCCAATTGCTTGCCCGTCAATTTGAATGTGGTGTGTCAGGAATGCCATAAAGATAAAACTTAAGATTTTTTTGGGTCTATGACTTGAATATTGTGACGAACATTCCGGCCGAAATACCGAATTTGGGTATTCGGGCTTTAAGTCATAGTATGAGGTTGCTCATCTTGAACTTGATACTGGAGGACCAGATGTTGTCCTGTATCGAATCGCGACTTTTCGGCAAGTCCGCCTGGAAGTCCAGCGCATCGCGACTGGCCGCTCTGGTCGGTGCGCGCGACGCCAACGTGTCGGTGATGACCGCTGTCGGCCTGATCCCGCTGATCACCGCCGTCGGGGTTGCGACCGACTCGGCACTTGCCTTCATGGTCAAGACACGGATGCAGGCCGCGGTTGACGCGGCGGCACTCGCCGGTGGCCGGGTGATCTACGCCGACCAGACGACGTCTGTCGCCCGCGAATTCTTCGACCTCAACTTCCCGCCTGGATACCTTTCCAGTTCGGTGACGAGCTTCGCCCTGGCCAAGGACGAAGAGACCGGTGTCGTCAAGCTCGATGCCGAAGCATCGGTGCCGACGGTGTTCATGCATCTGGTCAACATCAATTCCGTGACGGTGACAGCACGTACGGTTGTCAAGGCCGAAAGCCGTGGCATGGAACTGGCGTTGATCATGGACAACACCGGTTCCATGGGCTCCGGCAACAAGATCGGCGCCATGCGGGATTCGGCCAAGGACCTGGTCAACATCCTGTACGGCCCGAACGAGAGCCTCGAGCATGTCTGGATGTCGGTTGTCCCTTACGCCGCGACCGTCAATGTCGGGCCGCAGCGGACCAGCTGGCTGGCGGCCGACGACCGGGTCAACACCGGGTTCGGCAAGCGCTTCCCGGATCTCGGCGCGCCGATCTCCTACATCCGGCTCTATGTCCACAACAGCGACGGCAGCTGGCGCCGGCACAAGATCGACGAGTTCCCGGAAATGATCGGGGAGGTCACCGATCTCGACACGTTGCCGATGATGCGTTTCGTCCACGACATGTGGAACGACGATCGGCTGATCGCGGTCGGCGTTGTCACCGCTTCCGGCGATGATGACGACGATGGCGAGGAACAGGTCTTCATCCTGGACGATGAGTATGACCTGGGCGACATCCCGACCGGGCAGAGCACGACCGAAACCCAGAGCTACTCCAGCGCCTTCGGCGACTACAGCATGGGGTATTGGCCGACCACCTGGAAGGGCTGTGTCGAGGCGCGCACCCCGCCCTACGACCAGAACGACGCGGTCCCGTCGGCCGAGCCTTTCACCAGCTACTACTACGAGCCGGAAGTCGACAACGACTGGTCGACCGACGTTGACGAGCGCAACAGCGCCAAGAACGACGGTTACGGCCCGAACCTCGGCTGCCCGCAGGAAATCTCTCCGCTCCTGACCCAGAAGTCGGACGTGATTGCGGCGATCGACGAGATGGAGCCTTGGTACCGTGGCGGCACCCTTTCCAACCTCGGCATGGTCTGGGGCTGGCGAACCCTGTCGCCGAACTGGCGCGGCATGTGGGCCGGCGGCGACCTGGCCGACCTTCCGCTCGACTACGATCACGCGGACGTCGACAAGGTCGCGATCCTGCTGACCGACGGCGACAATGTCTTCTATGACTGGCCTAGCCATGACGGACCCGATGGCGGTTCCGGCCCGCGCGGATCGGACTACAACGCCTACGGCCGGCTCGAAGACACGGGTCAGACAAAGAACAACGCCCGCAATGGCTACGACAATCGGCTGGCGGCGACCTGCGAGCTGATGAAGAACGAAGGCATCACGATCTTCACAATCACCTTCGGCTCCTCGCCGGACAGCCAGACACAAAGCCTGTATCGCAACTGTGCGTCGAAGGAAGAGGGCTACCATCACGCGCCGAACAACGACGCGCTGGGCGCCTCCTTCCGCTCGATCGGCCAGGCACTCAACCGGCTTCGGATTGTGGAGTGACCGCCATGACCAAGATCCTCAAGGACAAGGAAGGCGCCACAGCGGTCGAGTTCGCCCTGGTGCTCCCCGCCTTCACCACCGTGGTGTTCGGCATTGTCGAAATCTCGATGCTGATGTTCTGCCAGGCCCTGGTCGAAACCGCCGCTTTGGAAGGCGCGCGCTTTGGCCAGACCGGCAGCGAGCAGGGCGGGATGTCCCGCGCCGACTACCTGCTCCAGGTGGTCCATGACCGGACCATGGGCTACGTCACCGTCAACGACACCACCGTCACCGCCAAGGCCTATCCGAGCTATGCCGCGGTCACCGCCGGCGAGGCTTTCGACGACGCCAACCGCAACGGCAAGTTCGACAGCGGCGAAAGCTTCGAGGACGCGAACGGTAACGGTGGCCACGACCCGGATGCCGGCATTCCCGGCATGGGCGGACCCGGAGACGTCGTTCTCTACCGCATCGACTACTCCTGGTCCGGGTTCACGCCGGCCTGGGAGGCCACCGTCGGCACCATCTCGCTCTACACCACGGTTGCGGTGCAGAACGAGCCCTGGGACGAGCAGTAAGGGAGGCCGGGACCATGTTCATGCGCTTGCTCAAGGATAAGAGCGGTCTCGCCCAGGTCGAGTTTGCCCTGGTCGCCTCTATCCTGATCACGATGTCGGTCGGCGCCGCCGAGCTCGGCCGCTACATCATCCTCAACCAGAAAGTGGCCTACGCCTCCAGCCGCGTGGCGGACGCTGCGACCAGGTATCCGGCACTGACGGTCGGCCATATCGAGGACTCGTTCCACGCGGCCGAGATCATTACCGCGCCGTTCAGCTTCGACACCGCCGGCAAGGTGGTCGTGTCCGGCATCGGGATCGATCAGTACGGCAACCAGGTCATCCTGTGGCAGCACAGCGGCGGCGGCTCCCTGTCGGCCTCCGGCTCGGTCGGCTCGGTCGGCTCGTCGCCGACGCTGCCCAGCGCCCTGACGCTGCAGGACGAGGAGACGGCAGTCGCGGTGGAGGTGATGTTCGGTTACACGCCGCTCATGACGTCGAGCCCGCTCACCTCCGAAGTCCTTCGGTCGATCAGCGTGGTTCGCCCGCGCGGAGGTGAGGTACCGGCCCTCTTCTGAGAAACCTTCTCACCGACGCCTGCAAGGACGGGGCCTCTTGCCGGACGGCAAGGGGCCCTTTCCGTTGGGTCCGCCGGTTTCCGGCCGTGGAATGCGCGCTCGCAGCGGATCGGGATCATCGGCTATGCTACTGGCGGCACCGGGTTGCGATCGCGGTGTCCGGGTCCACCTGCCGCTGGTTCCTGGGGCATGTCACGCCAAGCCGTCGATCTAGACCGTTTCGTCGCTTTCGCCTTCACGGCATCGGACATCCTGATCGAACTCGACGGAGACAACAGGATCGCCTTTGTCGAGGGGTCGACGCAGTCGCTGCTCGGCTACGCGGCGGACGAGCTCGCCAACCGCCCGCTTGCCGACATCGTCGCCGCCTCCGACCGCGCGGTGGTCGCGGCCCGGCTGGAGCGCCTGCGCGGCCAGATGCGGGTCGAGCGCACGATCGGCCGGTTCAAGAAGGCCGACGGCGAAGAGCGGCGCATGATCTGGGCCGGGATCTCCTCGGCCCGGGAACTCGGCCGGGTCAACCTGACGCTGACGGTTCCCGATTTTCTGGTCGCCCAGGACATCGAAACGGACGCGGTCGTCGACGGCCAGCGCTTCGCCGAGGTCGTCGACCGGGCCATCGTCTATGCCTACGCTGCCGGCCGACGCGTCAATCTCGTCCTGGTCGACGTCGCCCTCAGCGACCTTCAGCAGCGCCTGCCGGAAGCCGAGTACGACCAGCTTGTCGCAGCGCTC
>CAYNIS010000312.1:0-4725 GCA_964397055.1 uncultured Rhodospirillaceae bacterium
GGCCGGGCTGGCGGTACAGGGTGGCAGCGGCACCCGCCGCCATCTCGACGGCATGCTGGCGGCCTGGGAACGGGACGGCGAGCGCCCGCGGCTTGTGCATAGGCTCGACCGCGATACGGCCGGCGTCATGCTGGTCGCGCGCTCGGCCGCTGCCGCTCGGTCTCTGACCCGGGCGCTGAAGGCACGGAAGGCGCGCAAGGTCTACTGGGCGGTGACGGTGGGCGTCCCAGACCCGCGCCAGGGGCGCATCTCCCAGGGGCTTGCCAAGCGCGGCGGTGCCGGGGCCGAGCGCATGGCCGTCGACGACGCCGACGGCAAGCCCGCGGTCACCTTCTATGCGGTGGTCGAGGAAGCCTTCCGCAAGGCCGCCTGGGTTGCCCTGATGCCGAAGACCGGACGCACCCACCAGCTGCGCGTCCATCTGGCGAGCCTGGAAACCCCGATCCTGGGCGACGGCAAGTATGCCGGTCAGGAGGCTTTCATCGCCGGGGCCGAACTGCCGCGCCAGCTGCACCTGTTCAGCCGAAGGATCGCCGTCCCGCATCCGGCGACCGGCCGGCTCCTGACCGTCACCGCATCGCTGCCGGCCCACATGACCGAGACCTGGGATTACTTCGGTTTCTCGTCCAAGCCCGACGAGGAGGATCCGTTCCCCGAGGACTGACTACCAGACGACCGAGTACCGGAGGGCTGGCTAAAGATCGCGGAAGCCCAGGGCCGGCATCAGGCTCGCAATCAGGATGACCAGGACCAGGGCGACGGCGTTCAGCATGGCGCCGGCCCGCACCATCTGCGGCATGGTGACGAGGCCGGTCGAGAATGCGATGGCGTTGGGTGGGGTCGCGACCGGCAGCATGAAGACGGCGGTGGCGGCGAAGGTCACCGGCAGCACCAGCATCAGGGGCGGTTCGCCCAGGCTGATCGCGAGAGAGGCGATGATCGGCACGAAGGCGGAAGTCGTCGCCGTGTTGCTGGTGAGGTGGGAGACCACCGTCGCGACCACCGCGCAAGAGCCGGCGATGACGATCAGCGGCAGGTCCGAGAGCGCGCCGAGGGCGCCCGCGATCGCCGCCGATAGGCCGCTCGACCCGATCATCGAGCCGAGCGAGAGCCCGCCGCCGAACAGCACCAAGACACCCCACGGCAGGTCCTTGGTGTCGCCCCAGGTCAGCAGCATCGTCTGCTCCTTCGGATTGACCGGCATCAGGAACAGGATGAGAGCGGCGACGACGGCGATCCCCGCGTCCGTCAGCACGATTTCCGCCGGCAGGAAGCTCTGGACGATCGGGCGGCCGATCCACATGAGAGCGGTCGCGATGAACACGACTCCGACTACGATTTCCGGCCGGCTGATGGGCCCGAGATTGCGGATCTCGATCTCCAGCGCCTCGGCCATGCCCTGCGGCGCCTCGGCCCCGACCGGATAGGCGAAGCGGGTCAGGATCACCCAGGTCGCGACCAGCAGGGTCAGCGACAGCGGCAGGCCGAGCGACATCCAGGTGAGGAAGCTGACCTCAATCCCCAGTTCGTCGGCGAGGTAGCCGGCCATGACCGCGTTCGGCGGGGTTCCGATGATCGTCGCCATGCCGCCCACGGTCGTGCCGAAGGCGACGGCGAGCAGCAGGTTCACGGTCAGGTTCTGGCGCGCGGGGTCGCCCGGGTCGGCGGGGTTCGAGCCCAGCAGCCCGATCACCGAAACCGCGATGGGCAGCATCATGGCCGCGGCCGCCGCGTTCGACACCCACATGGAGAAGCCGTAGGAGACCAGCGCGAAGCCCGCGACCAGCCGTTCCGGCCGGGTGCCGATCAGGGTCAGGATCCACAAGGCGACCCGCTTGTGCAGGTTCCATTTCTGCATCGCGATGACGATCAGGAAGCCGCCGAGGAAGAGGAAGATGACGGAGTTGGCATAGGCTGCCGCCACCTCCTTGATCGGGGCGGCCCCGAGCAACGGCAGAAGGGCGACCGGCACCAGGGCTGTCGCCGGCAGCGGGATCGCCTCCGTCAGCCACCAGGCGGCCATCAGAACGGCGACCGCGGCCACCGACCAGGCGCGTGTCTCCACCCCCTCCGGGGCACCGAGCATGAGCATAAGGAGGGCGGCCAGGATGCCGCCCAGGAGGCCCATGGTGCGCACCTCCGGCAGGAAGCGCGACAGGGCAGACTTGTGAACTTCCGGCCGCATGGAACCCCCCGATTCCCGGTCCTTGGTCGGGGCGGACCTTACGCCGGGAATGCTGCTAGAGTCAGCCGGGATGATCGCCCTGCCGTCGCCGGCGGGTTGCCGTCCACGAACTGGCGTCTACGCAATGGAGGTCATCATGCGGTTGTTCGCCCGATCGATCGCCCTGACGCTGGCCGTCGCCCTGATCGCGACCGCACCGTCCCTGGCCCGGAAGATCCGGTTTCCGATCACAAACTCCGCCACCGGCACGATCGTCGATCTGCGCATGGCACCGGCCGGCAGCGAGCAGTGGGGCGACAACCTGCTTGAAGGGGCGATCGAACCTGGGGCTCTTGGTGCAATCGTGATCGCCGGCGGGTTCGAGGGCTGCCTGCAGGATTTCCTGATCACCTTCGCCGGCGGCGCGAGCGACCTGAAGCGCGGGATCGATCTTTGCGACGTCCACGACTATGAGGTCACCGACCGGCGACCCGGCTGATCGTCTCCTTGAGCCTCAATGCCGCTTGAAGTGCCGGATCAACTGATCGGCCATGATATCGACCGCACCCGCTGGGATGTCGTGGCCGAGGCCGTCGATGATCTCAAGCCGGGCATTGGGAATGAGCCGCGCGGTCAGCTCGCCGCATGCGGGCAGGATGAGCGGGTCTTCCTCCCCATGGAGCACCAGGGTCGGGGCCGTGATCGTCCGGGCGAGATGCGTGAAGTCGCCGGCCGCGACGATTGCCGCGAATTGACGGACGACGCCGTCGGCGGCGAAACCGCGATCGACTTCCCGACCGATCTGGTCGCGCAATTCCTCGTCCGGCGTCGGAAAGGCACGGCTGCCGATCATCCGTCGGGTCGACCAGCCGAGCTCGATGACTTCGCTTCGATCGTCTGGGTTCTCCGCGCGGCGGCTGATGGCGACGGCGGCCCAGGGTTTGGCCGGCGGGTCGTTCGGCCTGGTGCGCGATCCGAAGGAGGTCAGGCTCCGGACCCGGCCGGGATGGAGCGCCGCCAGGTGCTGGGCGATCATTCCGCCCATCGAATGGCCGGCGACATGCGCATTGGCGACGCCGAGGGCTGAGAGGAGGCCGGCCGCGTCCGCCGCCATGTCGGACAGGAGGTAGGCCCGTTCCCCCTTCAGAGGGTCCGGCACGCCGAGATGGGTCAGCTTGTCCGACAGGCCGATGTCCCGATTGTCGATGCGGACCACATGGAAGCCGGCGTCGGCGATCAGCCGGGCCAGACGGTCGGGCCAGTAGATGGACGGCACGCTCAATCCTGGGATCAGCAGGACGGCGGGATCGTCCAGGCTACCCTCCGCCTCGTAGCCGAGGGTCAGGCCGTTGGCCCGGATCGTCGGCATGGCATCAGCCGCCGCGGCTGGCGACGGCGGCGATCAGGTCGATCAGCTTTGGCTCCAGCGACACCGGCAGGTCATGGCCCATGCCCTCGATCACCGCGAGTTCGGCACCCGGCACGAGCGCGGCGACATCGCGCCCGCAGGCGACGTTGACGATGGGGTCGACGTCGCCATGGATCACCGTTGTCGGAATGGCGAGGCGCTTCAGGTCCTCCGACCGGTCGCGGGCGGCCATGACCGCCATCGACTGGCGCAGGCGGCCGACCGGGTTGAGGCCGCGGTCGATCTCGCCGGCGATGTCAGCCTTCAGGATTTCAGGGTCGGTCGGATAGGCCGGGCTGCCGATCGTCTTCTGGACGGTCAGGTGGTGCTCGGTGAGGGAGGCCGGGTCATCCGGGTTTTCCGGCCGGGAGTTCAGGGTGCGCCAGGCGTCGGGGTCGCCGCCCGGAAGTCCCGGCCGGCTGGAGGTCGACATGATGGAAACCAGCCCACACACCTGATCCGGGTGCCGGATCGCGACCTCCTGCGCGATCATCCCCCCCATGGACGCACCGGCGACCACCGCCTGGCCGAGGCCGAGGGCGGCGATCAGTGCGGCAGCGTCGTCGGCCATGTCGCCCATCGTGTAGGGCGGAGTGATTGCTTCCCCCGCCTTCAGGGCCTTCTGGGCGGCCCGAATGTCCGGCTCGCCGAGGGCATCGAGCGAGGTCGTCCTGCCCATGTCGCGATTGTCGAAGCGGATGACCTGAAGCCCGCGGTCGGCCAAGCCCTGGCACAGGCTGGCACGGTAGTGGAGCATCTGCCGGCCAAGGCCGCTGATCATGACCACCGCCGGGGCGGTTTCCGCGCCGAAGCGCTCATACGCGATCTCTATGCCGTTCGCCGCGACAGTGCCCATGGTCGATTTCCCCTTCCAGCTTTTGTGCCGATCGGCTTCGGGCAGGCCTCTCGAAGTTGTGTCCCGACTTCGGCTATAGTTTCGCATCATAGCAGCCGGTCAGCGCCCGAACCGCCGGCACGTTTCCACATCCGGGACCATCCCGCCAGCCCCGACCAGGGCCGGTGATGCGGTCGCCCCGGTCCCACGGCGTTCGCTCGATCCTCACCGCTCGATGAAAAGGCTCTTCTTCGCCCTGTGGGTGCCGCCGCTCCTCGCGGCCGGCCTGATCGCCCTCCTGCCCCTGACGGCGCGGCT
>CAYNIS010000313.1:0-215 GCA_964397055.1 uncultured Rhodospirillaceae bacterium
GGCGGTCGCCCACAACACCATGGGCCTCATCCACTATGCCCATCGCCGCGCCGGGGAGGCCGCAGCCGCCTTCCAGCGCGCGATCCAGAGCCGACCCGGGTTCGCGCCGGCCCACCGCAATCTGGGGCTGGTCCTGCTCGCGGCAGGCGACCACGGGGCGGCGGAGGCCGCGTTCCGGGCCGCCCTGGAACAACAGCCGGATTATGCCGCAGCCC
>CAYNIS010000313.1:225-4716 GCA_964397055.1 uncultured Rhodospirillaceae bacterium
TTGTGCGTGGGCGCTTCGGCCAGGGCTGGCGGCACTTCGAATGGCGTCGGCGCCTGGGTCCGCAGCGGCCGTCGGCAGTGCCGCCCTGGGACGGCCTTTCCTATCCGACCGCAACACTCCTGGTGCAGGCCGACGGGCGAACCGGCGATATCGTCATGATGCTGCGCTTCGTGGCCCTGGCGCGTCGACTGGTCGGCAGGGTCGCGGTGGTCGTGCCGGCCCGTCTGAACCGCCTCCTGGCGCGCATCCCCGGGGCCGATGTCGTCGTCACCGATGGCGAGGCGCCGCCGCCCCATGACCTGTCGGCGAGCCTCCACAGCCTGCCGCATCTCCTTGGCGTCGAGCTCAACCAGCTTCCCGGCGTCACCGTCCCCTACCTGGCCGCCGACCCGACGCTGATCCAGTCCTGGCGACCGTGGCGGCTGGCACGGCCGGGTTCCCTGGTCGGCCTGGCCTGGCGTGCCGACGGGACGGAAGACAACGACCGCGGGCGAAGCATCCCGGTCGAGTTCCTCGCGGCCCTGGAGGGCATCCCGGGGGCACGTTTCGTGCCGCTGCATCGCGCAGCACCGGGAGCGGATCCGGTGCGCCTGCCGCCCGGCCTGCCGATCGAGCATCCGACACCCCGGCCGCCCGACGCGGCGGAGGCGATCGCGGACAGCGCCGCCCTGATCGCCAGCCTCGACCTCGTCATCTCGGTCGACGCGCCGATCGCCCATATCGCGGGGGCACTGGGCCGGCCGGTATGGACCGCCCTGCCGCGCGTTGCCGACTGGCGCTGGCTGACCGATCGGGACGACAGCCCCTGGTACCCGACCATGCGCCTGTTCCGGCAACAGGCGGCCGGGGACTGGACGGCGGTCATGCGGGCGATGGTCGATGCCGGCCAGAGTCTTCGCAGCGGCGCGGCGCCCTAAGTTGGGTTGATCGGGCCGGCCGGCCCGCCGAGGGACTTGAGGGGACGGCATGGCACAGGATCATCGCCGCCTGCGGCAGGCGATCGACGCACTGGTTAGGGAGATGCCGGCCGAAGCGCTCGCCGCCCGGCTCGCCGCCCGCCATCACCCGCCGACCGTCGACCTGCCGACCGGCGCGCGCGCCGGAACCGAAACCGGGGCCGAGGCGATCGCCGCCCGCTGGGCCGCGATCCCGGAAAGTGCCGCGGCACGGGCGGTCCTGGCACCGGACCAGGCGGCCGGGGAAATCGCCCACTACGCCGGCAACATCGAAAACTGCATCGGCGCTGTCCGCGTGCCGGTCGGCGTTGCCGGCCCCTTGCGCGTCAACGGCCTGTTCGCGCAGGGCGACTACCTGGTGCCGCTGGCGACAACGGAGGCCGCCCTGGTCGCTTCCTGCGCGCGCGGCTGCGGGCTGATCACGGCGGCCGGCGGGGCCAGCGCCGCCGTCCTGGGCGAGGCGGTCGGGCGGGCGCCGGCGTTCCTGTTCGACAGCCTGGCCGAGGCCGGGCAGTTCGTCGCCTGGGTCACCGGTGCCGCCGACGAGCTTGCCAAGGTCGCAGAAGCGACGACCCGGCATGGCCGCCTGATCGACCTCAAGGTCGCGATCGAGGGCAATCACGTCTACCTCTTGCTGGAATACGTGACCGGCGACGCGGCCGGTCAGAACATGGTGACCATCGCGACGGAAGCCGTGTGCCGAGCGATCGTCGAGACCTGCCCGATCACGCCGAAGACCTGGTTCGTCGAGGCCAACATGTCCGGCGACAAGAAGGCGTCGGCCCAGTCGTTCATCACGCTGCGCGGGCGCAAGGCGACGGCCGAGGTGACGCTGCCGCCCGATCTGGTCCGCCGCGTCCTCCATGTCGAACCCGACCGTCTGGTCGAATGCTGGCGCATCGGCCTCCTCGGCGCCGTGATGAGCGGGACGGTCGGCGCCCAGGCACATTTCGCCAATCCGCTGGCGGCCCTGTTCATCGCGACCGGCCAGGATGCCGCCTGTGTCGCCGAGGCGGCCGTGGGCGTCACCCGGTTCGAACTGACCGAGGCGGGCGGCGTCTACGCCACCGTCACCCAGCCCAACCTGATCGTCGGCACCGTCGGCGGCGGCACGCGCCTGCCCAGCCAGGCGGCCTGCCTCGACCTCATGGGCCTCAAGGGGACCGGCAAGGCCCAGGCCCTGGCCGAGGTCGCGGCGGCACTCTGCCTCGCCGCCGAACTGTCGATCATCGGCGCCATGGCGGCCGGGCACTTCACGTCCGCCCATCAGCGGCTGGCGCGCACGCGGCAGGCGGCGGAGGACAACGGGTGACGCCAGGACCCGCGACATGGCCGCCTGAACCCGACCCGCGCCCGCTCGCGCGTCGGCTTTGGGTCTATCAGGCAGAGCGTTTCCCGATGGCCCAGCACGGGCCGCTGATCGTCATCCTGGCGTTGAGCGCCTATGGCGTCTCCTCCGCCGCGGCCGGCGACCCGTCCTGGCCGCCGCTCGGCACCGGCATCGCCGCCTGCCTCGTCCTGATCGGGTTGTTCCTGAAACTGCGCCTCGCCGACGAGGTGAAGGATGCCGAGGACGACCGCCGCTGGCGGCCCTATCGCCCGGTGCCGCGCGGCCTCGTCACGCTGGACGAGCTCGCCCGGGTGGGTTTCGTCACCACGATCGTCGAGCTGGTGGCGACCGCCGCCCTGTCGATCGCCCTGCTCGTCCCGTGGCTGATGGTGCTGTTCTGGTTCCGCCTGATGACGGCGGAATTCCATGCGCCGGAATGGCTGCGCGCGCGGCCCGTCCTTTACCTGACCTCCCACATGGCGATCCTGCCGCTGATCAGCCTTTATGCGACCGCCTGCCATTGGCTGGTGGAGGGGGCCGACCCGGGCTGGACGCCGATCCTCCTGTTCCTGGGCCTGAGCTATGTGAACGGCATCGTGCTGGAGGTCGGCCGCAAGATCCGCAGCCCCCTCGACGAGGAAGAGGGCGTCGAGACCTACAGCGTGCTGTGGGGGCGCGAGCTCTCGGTCAGCGTCTGGCTGACCGCGATTGCCGCCGCCGCCGCCCTGGTTGCAAGCCTCGGCGCGGAACTCGGCGTCGGCCGCATCACCTGGCCCGCGGCCGGCCTCGGCCTGATCGGAGCCGGGGCGACCGCCCTCGCCTTCCGCCACCGGGTCGCGACCCGCAGCGCCACCAGCCGGCCGGGCAAGCTGATCGAGGCGGCCTCGGCCCTGTGGATCCTGGTCTCGCAGCTTGCCGTCGGCATCGCGCCGGTGCTTCTTGCTGCCGGCGGGACCAGTGGAGGGGACGTACTGCCATGACGCTCGCCGTGACCGACCGGCAAGCCGCCGGCGACCCCGATCCGTTGCGGCTGGGCGGCAAGGCGGCAAGCCTAGCGGCCCTTGCAGCCGGCGGGGTCGACATTCCGCGCTGGTTCGCCCTGACGCCCGATGCCTGCCGGGCGAGCGAGGGCGAGGTCCACCAGCATGGGGACGTGCCATCGGCAGAGGTCGTTGCCGCGATCCAGGCCGGTCTCGCGGCGATCGGCGGCGAAGGCCGGTTCGCCGTGCGCTCCTCCGCGGTCGACGAGGATGGCCGGGACATCTCCTTCGCCGGGCAACTCGACAGCTTTCTGGACGTCGCCGCGCAGGATATCCCGGCCCGCGTCGCCGATGTCTGGCGATCCGCCCTCGCCCCGTCTGTCGCCGAGTACCGCGCCCGACACGGGCTGGGGCCGCCGTCGCCGCCGGCGGTGCTGATCCAGCACATGGTCGAGGCGGAGGCGGCCGGGGTCGCCTTCTCCGCCGATCCGGTCGGGGGGCGCCGGGACGTCGCCGTCGTGAGCGCGGTTGCCGGCCTCGCCGATCGCCTGGTCGGGGGTGAGGTCGACGGCGACACCTGGCATATCGACCGCCGCGGCCGGACGATCGAAAAGACGACGGTGGGCCGGGTCGCGGTCCTGCGCGATCGGGAGGCGGTGGAGGTCGCGTCCCTGGCGCGCAAGGTCGCAGGCCTGAAGCAGGCGCCCCAGGACATCGAATGGGCCTATGCGCGCGGCGTTCTGCACCTCGTCCAGGCACGGCCGATCACGACCCTGCCGCCCGATCCCGCCGATGCCGTCCTCTGGGACAACTCCAACATCGTCGAGAGCTATTCCGGGGTGACGACGCCGCTCACCTTTTCGTTCGCGCGCTACATCTACGAGGACGTCTATCGCCAGCTGATGAAGCTTCTGGGCGTCGATGCCGCAACGCTTGCCGACAGGCACGACGCCTTCAAGGTGATGCTCGGGCTGCACCGCGGGCGCGTCTACTACAACCTCCTCAACTGGTATCGGGTGCTGGCCCTGCTGCCGGGGTTCGAGAGCAACCGGCGCCACATGGAAGCGATGATGGGCGTCGACCGCGCGCTTGCGGATTCCGCCCTTGCCACCGTCGTCGCTTCCGACCCGCCCGGGGTCTGGGGCCGCATCGTCGGCTGGGCCCGGATGGCGCGCATCGGGCTGCGCCTGATCGGCCATCGCCGGCGGCTGGAACGCACGCGCAC
>CAYNIS010000314.1:0-4688 GCA_964397055.1 uncultured Rhodospirillaceae bacterium
CGGCCGGTGCCGGCGGGTCTGGACGACGTCCCGGCGGCCTATGTCGGCCAGATGGCCGCCTATCGGGCGCTGTTGCAGGCGGTTTATCCGGGGCGCCGGATCGTCACCGCGCTGGTCTGGACCGACGCCGCCAAAGTCATGACCTTGCCGGACAGCCTGCTCGACACCGCCAACTCCTGACAGGTTCTCCGGTCATCGAAACCATGGTCGCGCCGATACCTTGGCAGGGCGCCATCGGCCGGCTACGTCTGTGCGTGACACGTCCAAACATGTTCGAAGGAGTTCAAGACATGTCCCAGGCCGTCAGCGACGACAGCTTCGAGTCCGACGTCCTCAAGGCCGAGGGCGCCGTCCTGGTCGATTTCTGGGCCGAATGGTGCGCCCCCTGCAAGATGATCGCCCCGGCCCTCGACGAGCTGTCGGAGGAATTCAAGGACAAGCTCACCGTCGCCAAGATCAATGTCGACGACAACCCGAAGACGCCGTCGAACTATGGCGTGCGCGGCATCCCGACCCTGATGCTGTTCAAGGACGGCCAGGTCGCGGCGACCAAGGTCGGTGCGTTGCCGAAGACCGCGCTCAAGGACTGGATCGAAAGCGTCATCTGAACCGCCCGCCGACCCCGGCCGCAGCCAAGCCTGGCCGCAGCCAGGCCTGGCCGAAGTCGGGCCTGGCCGAAGTCGAGCCTGGCCGCAGGCGGCCCCTGCCCCGTGCAGGGCTGACCTGTGCCGCCGGGGTCTTGGGGCTTGCCGGCGCTGGCAATAGGGTCACAAGCCTCTTGTTTAGCGGAGGTAAGGCGTGGCCCTCGTCGGCACCAACAGCATGAGCATTCGAGCCGCCGGCGCTGACGCCGGCACCGACCTGCCGACGGCCCCGCCGCTCGCCATCCTGGTGCTGACGACGGCGATGGCACCGCTCACCATGAACATCTTCCTGCCTTCGATGCCGGCGATGGCCGACATCATGGCGACCGACAAGGCGACGGTTCAGCTGACGCTGACCCTCTACCTGATCGGGATGGCCGTCGGCCAGGTGATCTACGGCCCGTTGAGCGACCGCTTCGGCCGGCGCCCGCTGATCCTCTCCGGCCTCGGCCTGTTCGTTCTCGCCTCCGCCGCTTGCGTCTTCGCGACCACGATCGAACAGCTGATCGTTGCGCGCGTCGCCCAGGCGCTGGGCGGCTGCAGCGGCATGGTGATCAGCCGGGCGATCGTGCGCGACGTCCACGACCGCGACGGTGCCGCCAAGGCGCTCGGCTTCATCGGCATGGCGATGGTCATGGCGCCGATGATGGCGCCCCTGATCGGCGGCCAGCTCGACATCCGCTATGGCTGGCAGGCGTCCTTCATGTTCGCCGGGTCGGTGGGCGCGTGTGTGTGGGTCGCGGCCCTCCTCACCCTTGGCGAGACCAACCGGGAGAAAGTGCCGATGCCCGGCCTGATCGGCCTGGCGCGCGCCTACGCCGCCCTGCTTGGCAAGCTCCGCTTCCTCGGCTATGCCCTGCAGACCGCGTTCTCGATGGCGGTGTTCTTCGCCTTCATCTCCGGCGTGCCGTTCCTGATGGTCGAGGTGCTGGGCCGCCCGCGGGAGGAATACGGCTTCTACTTCCCGATCCTGTCCTTCGGCTTCCTGCTCGGCAACCTGGTGACCACCCAGCTGACCCGACGGATCGGCGGCGACGCCATGATCCTGCTCGGCAGCCTTCTGATCCTGGCCGGCGTCGGCACCACGACCGCGCTTGCCCATGCCGGGATCGTGACCCCGCTGGCGATCTTCGCCCCGATGTTCCTGTTCTCCCTCGGCAACGGCTTCGCCATGCCCAACGCGCTGGCCGGGGCGGTCAGCGTCGACCCCCGTCTGGCCGGCACCGGGGCCGGGCTTGCCGGCTTCATCCAGATGGGACTGGGGGCCGCGGTATCGGTCATGATCGGCAACCTGCCGGCGACGTCGCCACTGCCGATGCTGCACCTGATGCTCGCCTTCGCCCTTCTCGGCCTCGCCGCCCATCGGCTCGGCCGGCTTGCGGCCCACGCGCCTTAACGGTAATCCCGGGCGGGTGACGCGCCCGTTTCCCAGGACCCTCGCGATGACCGACGCTTCCGCTCCAACGGGGCCCGACCAAGCCCGCCTCGACCAGCTTGCCTATCTCGTCGAGCGGGCGAAGGCCTATGGCGCCGATGCGGTGGACGCCATCGCGGCGGATTCGGCGAAGCTCTCGATCGACCGGCGACTTGACCGTCCGGAGATGCTGGAACGGGCGGAATCGACCGATATCGGCGTGCGCGTCTTCATCGGGTCGCGGGTGGCCACCGTGTCCGGCGACGACAGCCGGCGGGAGACGCTGGACCAGTTGGCCGAGCGCGCGGTCACCATGGCGCGGGCCGTGCCGGAGGACCCGTTCCTCAGGCTCGCGACCCCGGAGGAGCTGGTCGCCCCGGAAACCGTCGACGCGATGCTGAAGGACCTCGACCTGCACGACGACGGGGAGCCGTCGGTGGAGGTCCTGACCGAACGGGCGCGCGCCTGCGAAGCGGCAGCACTCGCGGTCGACGGCGTGACCAACTCGGAAGGAGCGAATGCGACCTATATGAGCCGGACGGCCCATCTGGTCGCGTCCAACGGGTTTTCCGGCCACTACCGGTTCAGCCGCAATTCGGTCTCGACCAGTGTCGTCGCCGGGTCCGGCACCGGCATGCATTCCGACTACGACTATTCGACCAAGACCCATGCCGAGGATCTGGAGGACCCGGCGACGATCGGCCGGTCCGCCGGGGAACGTGCGGTCGCCATGCTGAACGCCCGCAAGATGCCGTCGAAGCGGGTGCCGGTGGTGTTCGACCAGCGCATCTCCTATTCGCTGGTCAACCTCCTGCTCTCCGCCATCACGGGGGAGGCGATCGCGCGGGGCACCAGTTTCCTCAAGGACCGCATGGGCGACCAGGTCTTCGCCCCCGGCATCACCGTGACCGACGACCCGGCGATCCGCCGCGGCATCCGTTCCCGCCCGTTCGACGCGGAGGGCCTGTTGGCGACGCGCCGCTCGATCATCGACGACGGCCGCCTGACCTCCTGGATCCTGGACCTGCGCTCCGCCGCGAAGCTCGGCCTCAAGTCGACTGGCCATGCCAGCCGCGACACCGCCGGGCCGCGCGGCCCCTCTCCCTGCAATGTCAGGCTCGAACCCGGGGCGCTGACCCGCGACCAGCTGATCGGCGAGATCGAGGAAGGGTTCTACGTCACCTCGATGCTGGGCTCGGCGGTCTCGATCATCACCGGGGACTACAGCCGCGGCGCCGTCGGCTTCTGGATCGAGAACGGGGAAATCACCTTCCCGGTGACCGAGATGACCATCGCCGGCGACATGCGCGACATGTTCCGCACCCTGACCCCGGCCGACGACCTGAAAGTGCGCATCGGCATCGACGCGCCGACGCTTCGGGTCGAGGGCATGACGATTGCCGGCCAATAGGGCGCCGGCAAATAGACTGGCGACCAACAGACCGGCGACCAACAGACCGGCGACCAGGGGGTGCGGGCAGACCCGGGCTCCGCGCGTTGTGTTTGCCATGGCCGGGCGGTATAGGTTCGGTCCGGCAGCAGTGAGGTGCGGTGCGATGGATCCGGTTACCATGAACGACCTCGGCGGGGACGAGGAGGGGCCGGTCGCCCACTACCGCACCATCTGGATTTCCGACGTTCATCTGGGCACCCGCGGCTGCCAGGCGGAGATGCTGCTGGACTTCCTGCGCGCGACCGACAGCGACCGGCTCTACCTGGTCGGCGACATTGTCGACGGCTGGAAGCTGAAGCGGTCCTGGTACTGGCCGCAGTCGCACAACGACGTCATCCAGAAGCTCCTGCGCAAGGCCCGCAAGGGGACTGAGGTGATCTATCTGCCCGGCAACCATGACGAGGGCTTCCGCGAGTATCTGGGCCTGGAATTCGGGCGGGTGCGCATCGTCAACGAATGCGTCCACGACATGCTGGACGGCCGCCGCTTCCTGGTGCTGCACGGCGACCAGTTCGACGTCGTCATCAACTACGCGAAATGGCTGGCATTCATCGGCGACCAAGCCTACCGCACCGCACTCGCCCTTAATACGGTCTTCAACTGGGGCCGCCGGCGCATGGGCTTTCCCTATTGGTCGCTGTCGGCTTACCTGAAGCACAAGGTGAAGAACGCGGTCGAGTTCATCGGCAACTATGAGACCGCCCTTGCCGAGGAGGCGCGCCGGCGCGGCGTCGACGGGGTGATCTGCGGACACATCCACCACGCGGAGAAGCGCGACATCGGCGGGGTCACCTATCTCAACGACGGCGACTGGGTGGAAAGCTGCACGGCCCTGGTCGAGCACATGGATGGCCGCCTGGAAATCCTGCGCTGGGCCGATCGCACGCAAGCCCAGCCGCTGAAGGCCGCGGCCTGACCCGCCCGAGGCCAGCCGACCCGTGAGCCTTCATATCCTCCTCGTCAGCGATGCCTGGTTGCCCCAGGTCAACGGCGTTGTCCGCACGCTCCAGAGCGTGACCGCGGAGATCGAGCGGCTCGGTCATCGGGTGACGGTGATCGGCCCGGACCGTTTCGCCACGGTGCCGCTCCCGGGCTACGCCGAAATCCGCCTCGCCCTGATGCCGGGCGGACGCCTCGGCCGGCTGCTGCGGGACGCCGATGCGGACGCCATCCACAT
>CAYNIS010000315.1:0-4680 GCA_964397055.1 uncultured Rhodospirillaceae bacterium
CCACATCAGCACCAAACGCCTCGGCACGCGCCCATGGGTTCGTCGAACGGATACCAAAGCACAAAGGGAGACCGTGCACTTGGACATCATGGGATACCAGTTGACCTACGGCACTGAACTTGCCGACGGAACCGCGATCTTTGCTGCCCGCTACCCCGAGACCAACGCAGACACCGGCAACCACACCGTGGTGTTGGTTCTTGCGCCCGATGGTACTTGGACCGAAGGCCCGACAATACCACGCAACACGGTTGCCATGTCTGTGAACCCGACGGGTGCGGCAGCGATCATGATGGATGAGGACGGAGCACTTCTCGAATATGCTCCGGGCGTTGAGGCGGCCTCAGCTATCAAGCCGCCGGGCGATCCCAACGTTATGGCCATGCGGTCGCTGGGACTGGTAGGCGGCTAATTGTTCGCCGGAGGGATGGATCACCACGTTTATCATCAGAACGGTCATGGCAACTGGACCGATATTTCAGTCGACCGCATGCGTGAGGAGGATATCGTGCGCGGATTCGAGGCGCTCTGCGGTCCCGCA
The DNA here is from genome assembly GCA_964397055.1 of uncultured Rhodospirillaceae bacterium. Lineage (GTDB taxonomy): Bacteria > Pseudomonadota > Alphaproteobacteria > CAYNIS01 > CAYNIS01 > CAYNIS01. The sequence goes on from CAYNIS010000315.1 coordinate 542, forward strand.
TCAACGGAACTCTACGCGTTTGGCTTCGACGGCGCGATATACTCGCGAATTCACGACCGCTGGGACAAGATCGATAGTCCGACGAACCTGACGCTAAAGGCCGCCACGTTTACCGGTGACCGCTTGTTTGTCGTCGGCCTCATGGGCACAATCTTGGCGGGTCGGGGTAACGACTGGAGGATCATCGAACAGAACGAAACCGAAGAGGACTTCTTCGGCGCCGCCACCTATAACGGCGCGAGTTTCATTTCCAACGAAGTCGAGCTCTACCGGCTGGCGGACCGGGAACTGGAGCTAGAGATCGTCGCTGACGAAGAAGATGTCGCCCCTATCGGTCCGCTGGTCGAGGGCTACACGGGCATCTGGTCGGTGGGTACCGACGATATACTGAAATTCGATGGCGACAATTGGGATATCGTTGCGCAAAGTTGGTGATCGGAGGGATCGAGACTGCCGGCGGTGACCTTCAGCTCGTGCCCGCGCCATCGCCATCCACGCGGTCGACGAATCGGAGCCACGCCATCCGAAACGCCGTGGGTTCATCGAGGTTGGCGCAGTGGCCCGCACCCGGGAGCATCACGAGCTCGCTCTCGGATACACGCTGGTGCCATCTCTGCGACGCGTCATACACCAACGCGAGGTCGTGCTCGCCGACCACGATGAGCAGGGGGCACTTCAACGCGTCGGTGCGCTCGGGGTCGAGCATTTGCTCCTGTCCACGCAGGAGCAACAGGTGTCGAAATCGAAAGTCAGCGGCGAGCGCCGTAAAGCGCGCACGTCCGGACTCGGAGGCGGCGCTCTGCCGCGCGATGTGCGCTGCGAAGCTCCGCGGCGCAAAGAGTAGGCGAGGGAGGAGGCCGAGAATCGTGCGACTCTGGGCCGACCGCGCCGCGCGATCGGCGACCTACGCGGGTCAAGGCCGGGCCAGGTACTTGAAGCGCGCCGCAGGAGCGAGGCCGCTGCGGGTCGCAGGAGGTCGCCGCCGGAGCCCGAGGGTGGCCCGGTTCAGCGCCATCGGGCGGCGTCCCAGGCGCTCTTGCTGCCGTAGCGGTGCAGCCACGCCGCGATGCCGCCACGCCGCGATGCCGCCGAGCTCGTCGCAAGCATCGCGATACGCATCGCGATGTGCCTGCCGTTCAAGCACAATTAGAGGACCTAGACTGCTTCGGGGAGGTCGATGTCTAATTCGCCGTGCCAGTGCCAGTGCCAGTGCCCGTGTCAATTGATGTGCACCGACCCGCCCTTGAGCCGGTTCACGCCGGACGAGCGGGAGGACACGTAGGCGCCGCGGATCAGGACCTCGCCCGCCGCCGTCAGCGTGATCGAGGCGCGGCCGCACTTGATCACCACCATCTCCTTGCCCTCGATGATCTGGAAATCGTGCGGCTCGCCGCCGTCCACGCTGACCTGCGTCCGGTTCGCGCCGGCCCGGGTCAGGACCAGGATGTCGACCTGCGCCTCGCGCTGCCCGGGGTTCACGATCAGCCCCATGATGAGCGGCCTTTGCGGATCGCCCCCCCTCGAACATCAGCGCCACCTCGGCGCCGATGTCATCCTGTGCCACCGGAACGGTGGCCCGGGCGGGCAGGGGCGCGTCGCTGATCTGCGGCAGCGCGACAAGCGGCGTGCCGTCCGGCGCGAGGTCCGCCACGACGCCGATGGCGACGCCGTCGATGCGGGTCCGGTTTCGGGGGCTGTAGGCGATTGCCATGTTGAAACTCCCTTAGGACAATTCGGTTTGCAGAACGGAAATCCAGTCTTCGCCGTCGAACAGCACAAGGTCCTGTTGGCCGATGGACCACAGACCGCTGGGTCCGACCTTGAGGTCCTGGGCCGTGCGAACGGTATCATCGATGTGGTGTGCGACGCTGATTTCGCCGTCTTCCCACTTCAGGATCGCCCGTCCCGTGGCGAAATAGGTTGCGCCGCCGAAACTGGCCGCGGCCCAGATATCGGCGTCTGTTTCGTCGTGCTCCACAATCCGCCAATCGTTCCCGCGGCCTTCCAAGATGGTGCCCAACTGCCCCGCGGCAAACAGCCTGTCCGTCCCGGCCGTCACCGTCGTCAGGATCAGGTTCGTGGGGCTGTCAATCTCGGACCAGCGTCCCTCGGCCCGGGTCCACAGCGCCCCGCTCCAGCCCACGGCATAAAGCTCGTCAGGACCGAAACCATCGAGGCTTTCGAACCCGATAGGGTCTTCGGTGTCCGGGCGCATGGTCTCGGACGACAACTCGGTCCAATGCTGTCCCCGGTCGCGGACATGCAGGTGCCGATTGGTGCCCCCCGAATATATCGCGCCGCCGATATTCTTGAGAAAGCGAACCTGGTGGCTTTCGTAGGCGCCGGGTTCGTACATTGCCGTCTGGCGCCGGTTTGCCGGCAGGAAATAGTCCGAAACGTTGCCATGGTTGTCGACCAGAACGACGCCGTCCCCGGTTTCATTGACGCACATGTCCACGGTCAGCCGCGCGAAAGCCCCGCAATCGGTCCATTCGCCGTCAGGGTCACGCGACAGGATGACGGTATGGGGCTCGATACCAGTGTCCACTCCGTCCTCTTGCGAGGCCACGACGAGCGTGCCGTCGTTCAGTTCGGCCGCGCTCAACAACAAGAGACCATCGGTATCCATCTGTTTCCTTTCCGGCCCGGGGGGCCTTGATTACGAGGTGTAGCCGCGCCGGACCGTCTTTTTCGCTTCGGTGACGTCAGCATTGCTGGTGGCACCGGTGTCGATTGCCCGGACCCGGCTGTTGCCCTTCACGCCGCATTGATTGTGATAGGCGTCGAGCTGGGCCTTGATGCATTTCTCGTCGCATTCGGAGTCGGGAAACACCGTGGTGACGGCCTTGGCGCCAGCATTGCGCACCGAGGCATAAGTCTTGGTCGGGTAGGGACCGGTGCGGGTGCCATCGGCCTTGGCAAGGGTCTGCGTATTGGTCCTCTTGCCATTGGCATTGCCCTGGATCGTGTACATCAGCCCGTGGCATCCACGGTGCTGGTTCTGGCCGGCGACATAGATACAGGGCGCCATGTTGGCAGAATACTTCACCTTCTTGCCCTGGGCGTTCGTGGTCGTGGCACAGTCCAGAAGCTGGCTCGACGAGCCCCGGTCGCCGTCATAGAACGACGAGGCCTCCACGACGTGGTGCGGGGTTTGACCGGGACAGCACTTGGCGCGCTTCTTGGACTTGCAATAGGGGACGAGCTGGCAATTCCGCGCCTTAAGGCAATCGTCGGCCATCGTCGAGCGGACCTTCTGCATCGCTTCCGCTCTGCGGATAGGCGACAACGTCGCCCTCGGCGCAGGCGTCCTCGCCGTTCTTCTTGTGCGGTTTGTACTCCGCGCACTTCTCCTTTTCCTTCTGGATGTCGTCCGTGCAGGGGTTCTTGTCGCCCGAGTCGGCATCCGGCGTCGACATCCCATCGATATAGGGCCAGGTCGGCGTGTTGCCCGGCACCGACATGTGGTTGTGGGTGGTCTAGTCATCTGGACGCCTCCGGCTCTCGTTGCTCAGGTGCGAGTGGCCTGATGGTTTCAGGCAGTCGTGGAACGGCATCTCTACTCAGGAATGATAACTTCCAACACATCGACACCAAGGGCCGTACCGCCATCCTCAATTCTATCGAGTGGGGAAAACGGATCCTGGTTGCGGCAGAGATCGAGATTCACACCAGTCATCTAGTTCTGTCCCGATGAGCGGCGCGGCCGCTTTGGGACAGAGAGCGGAGCCAGGTGGGAGGTTCATCGGCATCGTCTTCGGAGAACAGAGGGAGCGCCTCTTCGGGGACGCCGAAGTTGCGCGCTGCGCGTGCATCGTTCTCTGTGAGAGCCCAGAGCTCCGCGACTTTACCGAATTTACGAGCTGCGCTGTGGTGTAGGTCGGTCCACAGGAACGCGCCCAGGCTGCTCATGGTCGTCCACTGCCATTGGCTATCGTAAAGCATCGCCACAGCGCCGGTATTGACCAGGTAGAACGCACCGCCTCCGCCGTCGTAGCCGATCAGGATAGCAGTCCTGGCGTGGTGACGTTCAGCATCGGTCTCGAAGAGTTCTTCGACATCCGACCCTATATCGTCCTCGAGCAACAGGTTATGGCTGGCGTGGAGAATGACCGCTGGCCACAGACTGTTCGAGCGGA
>CAYNIS010000316.1:0-4673 GCA_964397055.1 uncultured Rhodospirillaceae bacterium
GGCAGCGCCGAGCCGGCCGCTGGCCGCGAGGGCGGAGAAGGAGGACGCGCGCGCCGTATCGTCGCGGACATGCAGGAAATAGAGCAGGCGCCCGCCGGCGGTGCGCGCGGTCATCGCGCGCAGCCCGGTCGGGTGGATCGCCATGTCGGCGATCAACTGGGCCACCTCCGCCTCGTCGGCGGCCTCGAGGATGACCAGTTGCTCGCCTTCCAGGCGGCCGGCCCCGTGCTCGCTGCCGCGGCCACCGGACTGCATCAGCACTTTCGGCAGGATCGACGACAGCGGCTCGTTCGGGTCGATCTCTTCGTCGCCCGGTTCGACCGCCTCCTCGACCTCCAGGCCCAGTTCGGCGATCGCCTGGCGCAGACTTTCCAGGACCTGGCCGATCTCGGCGGAATGGCTGCCGCCCGGTTCCGGCAGGACCGGCTGCCAGTAGCCGCCGGCGAGCGGGCGCAGGGCGAGCCCGGCGCGCTCCGCGAGCGCTGCCGTGTCACCCATGGCCGCCAGCGCCTCCAGCGCTTCGACCGGGGTCAGCTCGTTAAGCAGAAAGCGCCGAACGTCGCCCATCGAGAGCCTCGTTGATGGTGAGCCGCCAGCGTGCCGCCAGAACCTGTGCGGCCTCCCCGACCACGTCGACCTCCGCGGCATCGACCGCGCCCTCATCGACCGCGGTCAGGGTTGCGGAGCGGGCGAGCGGTGCCCAGTTGCGCGGATCGCGGCCGATTGCCCAACGATCGATCGCGCGCGCATCCTCCGGCACGCGCACGAACAACAGGCTCGGCTGCCCGCCGAGGATGCCTTGCAAGGTCGTTGCCATCAGCCCCGGGCTGGACACGCTGGGGTCGATGCCGTCCGGGATCGCGACCAGGGCCGCGACGGCGCCATAGTCGGACGGGGCACGGGTCGGCGCGTCGGCGACGCCGCTGCGTTCGCCGACCATGACGCCCGAAGCGCTGCGTCGACGCACGCGTTCCGCCCCCATCGCCTGATCCCGCACCAACCGGTCGAGACCGCCCAGGATCGCGCGGCGCAGGGCGGCCGACAGCGCGTTCACGCCGTCCAGCCCGGCGACCAGGGAGGCGTCGATGCGATTGCCGGCGCGCAGGTCGATCATGTGGCCGAGCCAGGCGTCGATCGGGTCGTAGCCGTCGCCGGCACGCTGGCTGATCGAATCGACGGCGAGGCCGGCCGCCTGGAAGCCCTCCAGCCCGTCGGCCTCGAGCCACAGGAGGTCGCTGGCGGCCAAACCGGCCCCGGCGAGGCCCTCGGCGACCTTGGAGGTGGCGGCGATCCAGGCCGCCTTGAACACGCGCCCGCCGGTCCCGGCCATGCGGTGCGGCATCAGCCCGATCACCAGGAGCTGGCGTTCTGGCAGCACGCGCGGCGGGCGATGGCGGACGAAGAAGCCGGCGTTGACGATGCGCTCCAGCATCAGGAGCGGGTCGTTGGCGAGCTCGCCAGCGGCGATGTCGACCAGGTCGCTTTCCCGCCGGCTGACGCGCAGGCCGGAAACCCCATCCTGGGGCGGCCGTTCACCGCCACGCGGCCCGTGCTGGCGCACCGGCCAGGCCTTGCGCCCGGTCAGACCCCGGCTGCCGGGAAAGCGGCGGGCAATCGCCTCCACCAGGGCCAACGTGCCGTGATCGATCATCGGGATCGTCTGGGCCCCGCCCTGGCCGCGTTCGGCAAGGGCCACCAGCCGGGCGCTCGCGACCTCGTGCCCGCGCCCCATCAGGTTGCCGCGGGTCTTCACCTCCCCCTGCAGCGCGCGCAACAGGGCCTTGGCGTAGGTGTCGTAGGTCTTGGCGACGTCGGGGCCCTCGCCATGGCCGTCGGCCCCGAACAGGACGGTCCGGCCGATCGCGTCGATGGCATTGGCCAGTGTCGGCAGCACCAGGCGGGCGGCGGTGTAGAACGGTGTGGCGGACCCGGCGGCATCGCCGGCGATCCGGCTCGCCCGGCCCGCGCCAAGCGCAGCGGCCCCGACTGCGGCCTGTCCGCCGACACCCTTGGCGGACAACCCCTGCCCGATCAGCGCATACGCCAGGCGCCCGCGCGCATCCCCTGCCCAGCTGTCGTCCGGGCTGGTCATCGCGCGGGCGATGGCAACGGCAAGATCCGGCGTGATGCCGACATGGCGGCCGTGCAGGTACTGGAGGAAGGCGCGCGCCAGCGGGCGCACGCGCGGCTCCAGCCGCCCAAGCGCGCGGTCCACGCGCGGGCGCCAGAAGCCGGGGCCGACCACCGTCACCTCCAACATGCACCTCCGTGCGTCGATCGACGGGTCACGCGCCTGACCCTCCTCAGGTCATCGGGTAGGGCAGACGCTGCATCTTATCGATCACCACCGGATCGACATGGTCGAGGAAGAAGCGCGGGACCAGGGACAACTCGTCGGTCGCGGGCGCCACCAGTCCCTGGCCGTTGCCGGAGGCGGCCGCCGCCCGATAAAGCGCGTGCAGCACCAGGACGTAGATGAGCTTGATCACGCGGCGATTCGACATCGCCGCCGCGCCGTACTGGCGGGCGAGGCCGATCTGGAAGGAAAGATTGCCGAACAGCGCCCGCTGCGAGCGGTCGGCCGGGTCCGGCTGGCCGACCGCGGCGCCGAGATCGGCGCGCAGTTTCTCCAGGTCGTCCAGGATCCCCGGCTCGGGATGGTGTTCGATCCCCGTGCCGTAGGTCTCCTGCCAGCCGACACCGACCAGGGCTTCGACCTCCCCCGGTTCCGCCCTCACGTTGTCGATGCGACAGCGCAGGAGGAAGCGGTCGAACACCGCCATCAGGTCTTCCGTGCGCGGGATGTCGTTGGTCGCGCCGAACAGGCACTTCAGCGCCACCGGCTGGGCACGCCCGCGGTCGTGGAAGACGCGTTCGTTCATAACCGCGAGGATGGCGTTCAGGATCGCACTCGACGCGTTGAACACCTCGTCCAGGAAGACCACGTCGGCATGCTGCATCATGCCGCTGTCGAGCCGCTGCATGACCCCCTGCTTATGCAGGAGCCCGATGTCGTAGTAGCCGAACAGCTCCGACGGCTCGGTGAACGGGGTCAGCAGGTACTCGAAGTAGCCGCCGGCCTCGGTCCGCTGGTCGGCGGTCACCCCGATCAGTTCGCAGAAGGAACGGATCAGGTTCGACTTCGCCGTGCCCGGCGGGCCGATGAACAGCAAGGGCTCGCCGGAGAGGGCCGCCAGGATGAGGGCCCGGACCGGTTCCTGCATGTTGTAGAAGCGGGAATTAAGTTCCGTCTCGATCCCCGCGAGGCGGATCAGGGTCCCGCGATGCTGGTCGAGACAGCGTTTGAGGACATCGGCATCGATCATTCGCGTTCGCCCCGTCGCAGCACTTCATCGTCATCGAGCACGGGTTTCTCCCATGGCGGCCGCCGCTTCTCCAGAGAGACGGGCGGCCGGGCCTGGTTCAAGGCGGCTTCGATCAGCCGATCCTCGGGAAAGGTCTCAGGCCCGTCGACCCCGGGGGTGGGCTCCCAGCGTTCGAGGAACTCCGGGCGGTTGGGCTGGAGTTCGTAAAGGTCGGGCCCACTCGCGCCGGCCTCTGCGTCACCCTCCCCGATCCCGTCACCCTGGGCCGCCGTCGCCTTGGCCAGGAGATGGGTTCCGAAGAAGTCGTCGTCGGTGGTCTGTCGCTCGAACGCCACCGCCTCCCCGGTATGGGCTTGCGGCAGGGACAGCATCTTGGCGTCGAAGAATTCCCGGTCCGACCGATCCGGCTGGAACGGGGCAGGTCCGTCGGCAACATCGGCGCTCGGTGCGTCGGCTGGATCGGCGGCGGGTGCGATCGTGGCTGCGGCTTCGGCCTCTGCCGCTTCCGTCGCCGTCGGCCGGACCGCCGGCGGGGCACCAGCCGCCGGGATCCAGGCCTCTCCCGTCAGGGGATCGCGCCCGGTCGTCCAGGGGTCGATCCAGGCCGGCATCTCCTCCTCCCAGGCGGGGTTGAGGCACCGGCAGGCGGGTTCCGGCTCGCCGGCGGTTTCCTCGGCGTCCTTGCGCTTGCGCGCCGGACGACCGGCCTGCCGTTCGAGCGCGGACTTGAGCGGGCCGAGCGAGGGGTGCCGCATCAGCGGCAGCCGGGCGAGGTCGCCGGCCATCAGGCGCGGCAGGCGCTGGACCAGCCCGGACCGGCGGGTCAGCGCCAGGGCCAGCACCCACATGTCCCAGAACCCGGCCCAGCCAGGGGGACGCGCCTGGATCATGCCCGCCGCGGCGAGACGGCGTCGGTAGGTCGTGACCGGCGCGAAGCGCTCTGCAAGGCGCGCATACCACTGCTTGGCCGGGCGTTCGGCATCGAGCCCGACCAGGAGCCAGACCAGCTGGTCGGAAAGCGCGATGGTCGGGGTCGGGCCGTCGATCAGCCAGCGCGCGGAGAGATGGGCCGCGATGCGCCGGGTCAGGTCCGCCCGGAACTTCAGCTGGCCGAACGCGAGGGAGCCCGCCAGGGCCGCCGAGCGATCGGTGTCGTGCAGCAGGTCCGCCGCCTGGGTGCGCGGATGCCACCAGTTCGGAACCCACCAGGCACGGTCCTCACCCTGCCACAGGTCGATCAGGCGCAGCTGGAAGTCGCTCGGTTCCCGGTCGCGGCCCCGCACCAGCTTGCGATGCAGCTGCACCGCCAGATCGCCCGCCGGAAACACGTCAGCGCGGCCCTCGGCA
>CAYNIS010000317.1:0-4653 GCA_964397055.1 uncultured Rhodospirillaceae bacterium
GCGGGCGATGTCGGCGAGGACTTGAGCCTGCCAGGGCTCCGGTTCGGCCTGGAAGACCTGGCGGACGAAGGCGGCCGGATCCTGTCGCCACGCCCTCAGCCGTGATGCGGCGGTCAGGGCGTTCGGGCTCGTGAGCCGCGGGTCGGCCGCTGCGGGGTCGTTCAGGGATGGCTTGGACATGGTGGCATGGGCGTCTCCTTCGGTTTCGGATGGGCGGTCATGAAAAAGCCCGCCGGGCGGAAGCCGTGGCGGGCGCAAAACAACAGGATGAAAAATACGTACGCTAAGAATGTTGGAACGTCAAGCCTCTTTCGCATACAGGCTTGCGTTCTCTTGGCGGCCGGTCGGCTGGCCTACTCGGCGGCTTCGCCCGGGACGTCCGCCATCTGGGGCACCCCGGTCGGTCCGGGCACCAGGGTCACCACGGGGGTCGCGTCGCGCACCGCGGTCACCGTCGTGTCGACTTCGAACCGTGCGAGCAGGTCGGCGAGCGACACCTGCGCCTCGAGCGCCATGTCGACCGCCTGGCGCGGCCGGCCCCAGGCGCGTTCCAGCACCATGTCCGCAGCCTTCAGGCGGTCGGACGCCTTCTGATCCGGGTCCTTGAGGATGCCGACGAGCACGTCGAGGGCTTCGTGGGAGGCCTTCCTCAGGCGCGCCTGATGTCGCGGCGGAAGGCCATCGCCGGCGTCCGGGAAGTCGGGGACCGCTTGGGTGGCGGACTGTGAACGGCTGCGCGGCATGGCGGGAGCTCCCTTGGCTGGATTGTACGCACGTGGCTGTGCGACTCTGGCGAGATGCGTACGCTCTGATGGGTGTTCTGTCAATGTTCGTTTTGTTGATGCGTATGATTGCCCGAGCGGTATCGCACGCGCTATGTCCGCGCTATGTCCGCGCTATGTCTCTGGGCCGATGACCGACGACAGGAAACCGATGAGCTTGTCCGATCCCGACGCCGCGCCGCCGAACGACGACCGAATCCGCCTCGAGCCCGGCTGGAAGGCGGTCCTGCGGGCGGCGTTCGCCGAGCCCTACATGGCGGGCTTGCGTGCCTTCCTGGCGGCGGAGATGAAGGCCGGCAAGCGCGTGTTCCCGCCGCCGGGGGAATGGTTCGCGGCGTTCGATGCCTGCCCTTGGCAGCAGGTGCGCGTGGTGATCCTGGGCCAGGACCCCTATCACGGTCCGGGCCAGGCCCATGGGCTGTGCTTTTCCGTCCGGCCCGGGGTCCAGGTGCCGCCGTCGCTCGTCAACATCATGAAGGAGATCGAAAGCGACCTCGGCATCGCGCCGGCGCGCCATGGCGATCTGACCCAGTGGGCGCGGCAGGGGGTGCTGCTGTTGAACGCCACCTTGACGGTGGAGGCGCACAAGGCCGGCTCCCACCAGAACAAGGGCTGGGAGACGTTCACGGATGCGGCGGTTGCGGCACTAAATGCCGAGAAGGAGAACCTGGTGTTCCTGCTCTGGGGGTCGTACGCGCAGAAGAAGGGGCAGGTGATCGACCGAGCGCGCCATCTGGTGCTGACGGCACCGCACCCCTCACCGCTGTCGGCGACGCGCGGCTTCTTCGGCTGCCGGCACTTCTCCCAGGCGAACGCCTATCTCTCGGAACACGGCCTGGACCCGATCGACTGGCGGTTGCCGGGGTAGGTGCCGCACCGGAAGCGGGGGCGTCCCGTTCGTGGAACGCCCCCTTCCCGTACTTCCCGGCCGGGCGTCCGGCGCCCCAGCCAACCGGGCGGCCCCCCAGCCTACAGGGTCGCGTGGGCACCGATCAGGGACGTCGCCCGGTCCCAGCCGGCCTGCCAGGTGTCTTTGATCCCAGCCGGGAAGGCCGGATCGCGGAACTCCGCCCTGCGGGACCGCCTCGCCGCCCACAACCGCTGGCGCAGGCGGTTGATGCGGGTGCGGCGCACGCGGCGGGTATCGATGCGCGCAATCCGCTCGATCCAGTTCGGGCAACTCTCGTTGCGTCCCTGGTCGAGCACGAAGATCGTATCGTCCGCCGCCTGTGCCGCCTGGACTGTCGCCCAGGCTGCCTTCTCGACAAGCTGGCGGGCGCGGGCCCCTGCCTTGCGCGGCAGGGATCCGTTCTCGATCAGCTTGGCGAGCCCGATCGGGGCTTCCACCATCCGCACCTTGACCGGAGCCCCGAACACGTCCAGCCGTTCCTTTACCGGCAACCGAACCGCCTCGGCCCCGTTCGGCGCCAGAAGGTCGATCAGCCGGTCGGCCAGCGCCAGCGTTTCCCGCCGTTCCGCCCGGTCGAGGGCGTCCGAAAGGTCGTCCGCCTCCTCCCAGGTCAGGAACACCGGTCCACGCCGGGCCTCGCGCCGGTTGCGGATGTGCCGCTCCAGCCGGAACAGCACGTCCTCCAGCCCGAAGACCAGTTCGCCGCCGACCCGGTGGATGCCGACCAGGTCGCCATCGGCGCCGACGTCCAGACCGCTTTCCAGGATGAAGCGGCGGATGCGGGCGGCATCCTCCGGCCGTGGGGCGGCGTTGGCGAAGCCCCGGATTTGGAACAGGCGCTGGCGCCCGCCCTGGACGATCCGCTCCATCGTGACCCGCGGCTGGTCGTCCGCGTCGCGCAGCGACAGGAGGGCCTCGAACGGGTGATCGACCTGGTGCGTGTGGCAATCGGCAACGCAGTGGCGCATCTGGTGTCCCTCGTGCCGCACCGCCTCCTGGCTGGTCAGTTTCACGACGCGGTGGCCGTCGGGGAAGACGTAGAGGGTTTCGACACCCCGCTTCGCCTCCTTCGCCAGCTCCTCCGCGATGCACCTGGCTTCCCAGGCCTGGGCTGCGGCGATCGCGTCGGGCACGCCGACCCGGTTTAGGCGCCCGACGATGTCGAGCACGTCCGCCGAGTTCAGCCAGCCGATCAGCCGCTGCCCCTCGACCAGGTGAACCTGCTCGACCGCATGCAGGGAGACGACGACGTCGCCGCGCGTCAGTGCCCCGTCAAGCCAGGTGGGGGCCGGCATGGTGAGGGGGTAGGCACGGCAATGGCCGTCGACCTGCAGGATGGCGCCCTTGTGCTGGATCACCCGGTCGAAGGCCGGGTGGGTCTTGAGGATATGCTTTCGGTAGGTCGAGCGCAGCCAGGCGCGCGCCGGCTCGCGCACGGTCTGGAGCGCCAGCCGCTCGACGAACGCGTCGACGATGCCCGGATTGAGCACGTTCCGGGCCGCTTCCTTGTCGGTCATGACAGCAACCTCCGTTCCCGCGTGCCGCGATCCTTTCAAGGGCGGCAAGCAGGGCGAATTGGACAAGCCGGAAAGGCACGCCGCACGCATCACGCGTGGCGCTATTCCGGCGGAAGGTCGGTCAGGGGAGAGGTCGTGGCATCCGCCGCGGGCTCGGAACGGCCGGCGGCAACCGACGGGTTGCTAGCTGGCGTGGGCGCGGCAGACGTCCGACATCCCCGCAATGGTCGGGGTGTCTTCGGTCATATGTGCGTGGTCCTTCGCCATTCGTGCTCTCGCGGTGGATCGCGGTCGTCGGTGGAGTGCCGCTCGCAATGAGCAGCGATTGCGACGATGCGCTCGACCCGGTCCGATGTCAAGGGGTACAAGAAGAGGTTGTTTCCCCGCGGGACCCAGATCTGCATGACGGGCAGGCCCACATGTTCCCCGGTGCGGCGGGCGGAGACTGCGCCTATGGTGGGCACCGACACAGCCGGTGCCCGTCCTGATCGACCCGGCGAGCCGAAGGAGGAGTGTGACCATGGTCTCGACAGCGGAAATGCCCAAGAAGACGGTCGAGGTTAAGGGAGCCAAGATGGCGTTCGTCGAGGAAGGGGAGGGCGATGCCATCGTCTTCCTGCACGGCAACCCGACCTCCTCCTATCTCTGGCGCAACGTGATGCCGCATTTGCGCGGCAAGGGGCGGCTGATCGCGCCGGACCTGATCGGCATGGGCGACAGCGACAAGTTGGAGGGCGCGGGCCCGGACAGCTACCGTTTCGTCGAACACCGGGAGTATCTCGACGGCCTTCTGCAGGCACTCGACATCGGCGGCGACGTCACCCTGGTGATCCACGACTGGGGCTCGGCGCTGGGCTTCGACTGGGCCAACCGCCATCGCGACCGGGTCAAGGGCATCGCGTACATGGAGGGCATCGTCCGCCCGGTCGTCTGGGAGGAGTGGAACCAGAAGGCGCGCCCGGTGTTCGAGGGCTTCCGGTCCGCGGCCGGCGAGGACATGGTCCTGGAGAAGAACATCTTCATCGAGAAGGTGCTGCCGGGATCGGTCCTGCGCGGCCTGACCGAGGAGGAGATGGCGGTCTACCGACGGCCCTATCTGGAAGCAGGGGAAAGCCGCCGGCCGACCCTGACCTGGCCGCGGCAGATCCCGATCTCCGGCGAGCCCGCCGACGTCGTCCGGATGGTCCAAAGCTATGCCGACTGGATGGCGTCGAACGACCTGCCCAAGCTGTTCGTCAACGCCGATCCGGGGGCGATCCTGATCGGCGCGCAGCGCGACTTCTGCCGCGGCTGGAAGAACCAGGAAGAGGTCACGGTCAAGGGCAGCCATTTCATCCAGGAGGACAGCCCGGACGAGATCGGCCGGGCGATCGCCGGCTGGCTCGACCGCATCGGCTGACCGGACGCTGGCAGGACGGCAATGACGTGGGAGCATGACGGCCTG
>CAYNIS010000318.1:0-4636 GCA_964397055.1 uncultured Rhodospirillaceae bacterium
GGCGCGGGGACGGTCGCCGGCCCGGGCAGGGCAGGGCCGACGACCGCCAGGGCAACCTGCTTTAGCGCCAGCCGGCGCGGTCCATGACCATCAGCGCCTTGGCGTTGTTCTCGCCATAGACGGTGGCGGAGATGTCCATTTCGGTGAAGTCGCCGAAGCCCTTGAGGATGTCGTTGGGCTCCGCCCCGGCGACCACCGGATACTCGTTGTTGCCGCCGGCGAAGGCTTCCTGGGCTTCCTCCGACACCAGGAATTCCAGGAACCTGATGGCGTTTTCCCGGTTCGGCGCGTGGGCCGTCACGCCGGCGCCGGAGATGTTGACGTGGGCGCCCAGGCCGTCCTGGCCGGGGAAGAAGAAGCCGACCTTGTCGGCGACCGCCCGGTCGTCGGGATTGTCGGACCGCATCAGGCGGGCGAGGTAATAGTGGTTGGACACGGCGATTTCACCCTCGCCGGCCGCGACCGCCCGGATCTGGTCGGTGTCGCCGCCCTGGGGTACGCGCGCCATGTTGGCGACCACACCCTCCGACCAGGCGGCGAGCGCGTCCTCGCCATGCTTCTCGATCAGGGCGCCGACCATCGACTGGTTGTAGATGTTGGAGGAGGAGCGGATGAGGAGCCGGCCCTGCCAGTCGTCGTCGGCGAGGCCGGTGTAGTCCGGCAGGTCGGCCGGATCGACCGCTTCCTTGTCGTAGACGATGCCGCGCACCCGCTTGGTCAGGCCGAACCAGTGGCCCTCGGGGTCACGCAGGTTGGCGGGGATCGCGGCTTCCAGAACATCGCTGTCGACCGACCCCAGGACACCTTCCTGCTGGGCCTTCCACAGGTTGCCGGCGTCGACGGTGATGAAGACGTCGGCCTCGGTCAGGTCACCCTCGGCCTTCAGGCGTTCGATCAGCACGCCGCCCTTGTCCTCGACGACGTTGACCTCGATGCCGGTCATCTCCGTGAACTTGGCATAGAGCGCTTCGTCGCTGTCGTAGTGGCGGGAGGAATAGAGGTTGACCTCGGCCGCGTCGGCGGCGGGCGCGATCGCGACACCGGTGACGATCATGCCGGCTGCAGCGAGGGCGGCGAGGGAAGGAGCGAGCCTCATCTGGCGAAGCCTCCGGTTGGGGACGGTCCGCGCACTTGCGATTGCAAATGCGAATGGCTCGCAGATAACGCAGATGCGAATGATTTGCAAGGGCATTGAGAACCTTGGCGCGCGTCAGGGCCCCTCGCTGTGGACTATGAGTTTCGAATTGATGGTGGGCTATACGGTGACAAAAGGAGGCTAACTCATAAATTCTGCGCAGATACATGATAGGCGCCAAATATCGACGATGGCCAAATCCCAATCACCAGAGATCTCGTCTGCTGGAAAAGTTATAAGACGCGGCTGCTCTTTTTTAGAGAAGTCCCACTCAAACCGCTTAGAATGTATAATCTTATTGCAGACGTCCCAAACATCCATGCCATCAAAACTACCATTCTTCGTGAGCCGTCTCTCACCTACGTTCGACCATGAACTTTGTTTCTGCCTATCCGCCTTGTTTTTGAATCCCTCCAGCTCGAGAACGATTCTCAAACACAACGCCAGATCCAAAGCAGCAGCCTCAGCTCTCTCCCTCGCAATCTCGGAGGTCATTTTCCAGTAATATTTCCATTCACCATGAAGGCGCTCATTTCCCATCTTGGAAAGCGCGGCGTAAGAAAATGAGAACTGCAGAAGTGTACTGCAGTTCTCATGGATCCTATATGTAAGCTTTAGGTTTCTTATGTGATCCATTCCATCCTCTACATCCACACTGCAGCGGCGATGCTACGTCAGTGGATCGTCTTCAACACGTCGCGCAGGGTTTCGACCATCTGGTCGACGTGGGACCGCTCGCAGATCAACGGCGGCGAGAGGGCGATGATGTCGCCGGTGGTGCGGATCAGGACCCCCTTGTCGTAGCACCGGGTCAGCGCCTCATACGCGCGTTCGGTCGGCTTGCCCGGGCGCGCTTCCAGCTCGATCCCCGCCATCAGGCCGAGATTGCGCAGGTCGATGACGTGGTTCTCGCCCTTCAGCGAATGGATGCCCTCCTCGAAATACGGGGTGAGTTCCTTCGCCCGCTCGAACAGGCCCTCTTCCTGATAGGTGTCGAGCGTGCCCATGGACGCGGCACAGGCCACCGGGTGGCCGGAATAGGTGTAGCCGTGGAACAGCTCGATGAACTGCTCGTCGCCCTGCATGAAGGCGTCGTAGAGGCCCTTGCGCACGAACACCGCCCCCATCGGGATGGTGCCGTTGGTGATCCCCTTGGCGACCGTCGCCAGATCCGGGATGACGTCGAAATAGTCGGCGGCGAACCCGGTGCCGAGGCGGCCGAAGCCGGTGATCACCTCGTCGAAGATCAAAAGGATGCCGTGCTTGTCGCAAATCTCCCGCAGGCGCTGCAGGTAGCCCTTGGGCGGGATCAAGACACCGGTCGAGCCCGCCACCGGCTCGACGATCACCGCGGCGATGGTGGACGCGTCGTGCAGGGCGACGATCCGTTCCAGGTCGTCGGCGAGGTGGGTGCCCCAGTCCGGCTGGCCCTTGGTGAACGCCATGTCCGACAGTGAGTGGGTATGCCGCAGGTGGTCGACCCCGGGGATGAGCGAGCCGAACGTCTTGCGGTTGCCGGAGATGCCGCCGACCGAAATGCCGCCGAAGCCTGTGCCATGATAGCCGCGTTCGCGCCCGATCAGCCGAGTGCGCTGGCCTTCGCCGCGCATCCGGTGGTAGGCAAGCGCGATCTTCAGCGCGCTGTCGCACGCTTCCGACCCGGAATTCGCGAAGAAAACATGATCGAGATCGCCCGGCAGCATGGCCGACAGGCGGGCTGCCAGCTGGAACGGCAGCGGGTGGCCCATCTGGAACGACGGCGCGTAGTCGAGCTTGGCGACCTGGCGCTGCACCGCCTCGGTAATGAGCGGACGGCAATGCCCGGCATTGACACACCAGAGCCCGGCTGTAGCGTCCAGCACCTGCCGGCCGTCATTGGTCGTGTAGTGCATGTCCTTGGCGTCGGTGAACAGACGCGGTGATTTCTTGAACTGCCGATTGGCGGTAAACGGCATCCAGAAGGAAGAGAGGTCGTTAGGCCTCGGATCAAAAGCGGCGGCGGAGTCGACCATGACCAATATCCCCGGTTCTGAAGGAAGTGCGCAGTCTGCCCCAGTTGCGGAGCCCGCGAAAGCCTCGGCTCTGCACAGCTACGGGCCGGCCGCGATGATGCTGGTCGGGGCGCTGATGTTCATCATCGGCGCACCGATCCTGGGTACCACCGCCAGCGAGCCGACCCCGGCCGCCGAGACCGCCGCTGCCGAGGCGACCGCCGCCGCCGGTCATGGTGATGGCGGTCATGGTGACAGCCCAGCTGGTGGCGAGAGCGCCAGCGAAGAAGCGCACGGCGATACGGCCGCGGAGGCCGCGACCGATTCCGCGGACACCGAAGACGCCGAAGATGCCGAACGGGCCGAGCCGGAACCGGCGACCGCCGCCGCCCCTGTTGCCCCCGCCCCGGCCGAAGCGCAACCGGCTGACGCCGCGGCTGACGAGGCACCGCCCGCCGCGGCCGTGCCGGCGGCCGCCGCCACTCCCGCCGCTCCGGCCGCTGCCGCCGCCCCGCCGCCGATCACCCAGGGGCCGGCGCGCCGCCACATGATCGTGGCCGCCAATCCGCTCGCGGCCGACGCCGGCCTCGAGATCCTGCGCAAGGGCGGCAACGCCGTCGACGCCGCGATCGCCGCCCAACTCGTCCTGGGCCTCGTCGAACCGCAATCGTCGGGCCTCGGCGGCGGCGGCTTCCTGATGAAGTACGATGCCGCGACCGGCCACACCATCGCCTATGACGGCCGCGAAAGCGCCCCGCATTCGGTCGACGAGACCCTGTTCCTGGACGAGGACGGGCAGCCGATGCGGTTCTTCGACGCGGTGATGTCCGGCCATTCGACCGGCGTCCCCGGCATGCTGTGGATGCTGAACACCGCCCGTGCCGGCCATGGCACGCTGCCGTGGACGGACCTCATTGCCCCGGCCAAGCGCCTCGCTCTCGACGGGTTCGAGATCAGCCCGCGCCTCAACACCGTGATCGACTTCGCCAAGGGCCGCCTGGCCGAAAGCGGGACCACCAGCGGCTTCTTCCTGACGCCGGAGGGCGAGGCGAAACCGGTCGGCACGCTGCTTTCCAGCCCGGCCTATGCCGCGACCCTGGACAAGATCGCCGAAGACCCGATCGGGAACTTCTATTTCGGCTCCATCGCCGAGCAGATTGTCGACGCCGTCGCCGGCAACGCCACCCCGGGCGGGCTCACCCTCGGCGACATGGCGAGCTACACGCCGATCGCCCGCGACCCCGTCTGCGTCGACTACCGCGACCATCAGGTCTGCGGCATGGCGCCGCCGTCGTCGGGCGGCATCACGGTCGGCCAGATCCTCGGCGTGCTCGATGAGTTCGACCTGGAAAGCCTCGGCCCCGGCTCGATCGAGGCCGCCCACCTGATCGCCGAGGCGAGCCGCATGGCCTTCGCCGACCGCGCCCAGTACATCGCCGACCCGCTGTTCGTCGATGTCCCGGTCGAGGGCCTGTTGTCCGACGCCTACCTTGCCGAACGGGCGGCGTTG
>CAYNIS010000319.1:0-3321 GCA_964397055.1 uncultured Rhodospirillaceae bacterium
CTGGCGCGCCGTCAGTCGACGGCAAATCTGCCCTGGCGCGCCGTCAGTCGACGGCGCCGGGCTGATACTGGTTGGCCATGTTCAGCTTCATCAGCCGCCATTCACCGGAGGTGACCGGCGGGTGCCGCGGCGGGTCATCCGGCCCCTGGCAGGTCGGCAGGCAGTCGATCACCGCGTCGTAGTTCGGCTGGTGGAAGAACACGATCGACAGGCGCCGGCTGCCCAGGCGCTTGTCCTCCGGCGGGTTGACCACCCGGTGCAGGGTCGAACGCCAGCGATCGTTGGTCCAATGCGCCATCAGGTCGCCGATGTTGATGACGAACGCGTCGGCGCGCACCTGGACCGGGTGCCAGGCGCCGTCCGCCCCCATCACCTCCAGCCCGCCGGGTGCGTCCTCGGTCTTCAGGATGGTGAGCGACCCGTAGTCGGTGTGCGCGCCGGCACGGATCTGCCCCGCCTCCGGCGGTGTCACCTGCTCCGGATAGTGGATCAGGCGAATCGCCGAGCAGTGCTTGTCGATCCTGATCTCGAAGAAGCCCGGATCGAGGCCCAGGGCGCTGGCGAAGATGCGCATGATGTCGGCCCCGAGCCGTTCCATTTCCGCCCAGTATCGCGCCATCAGTGCCTGCAACTCCGGCGGATGGTCGGGCCAGCGGTTCGGCGCGAAATGCGGAAAACTGTCCGGCCCGGTGAAATAGGGGTCGTCGGGCGGGTCGATCGGGCCGACCGAGAAGCTCTCTTTGTAGTCGCTGGCGGTGGTGGCGCCGAGGGTCCGTCCCAGGCCCTCTCCCCCGACATGGCCGTACCCGCGATTGAACGCCGGCGCTTCGCGCGGGGTCTTCATCTTCTCATCGAACGGCAGGTCGAAGAACGCCTTGGACGCCCGCTGCAGGGCGCTCACAAGGTCGTCCGGCACACCATGACCGGTGATGGTGAGGAAGCCGATATCGCGGCAGGCGCGGCCGACCGCATCCACCACATCCGCCGCACCGGCCGGGTCGCCGGCCAGGAAGGGGGCGATGTCGATCGCCGGAACCGGGGTGCCGCGGACCCCTGCATCATCCGGAGCCATCGTTAACCCTCCTTGATCTTGTGCTTGCCCTGACCCTTGGCGGCAAACACCATGCCAGTGATCCAGTCGCCGCTGGCATATCTGTTGCACAGAAATTTCAGAACAGCCACACACCACTTAGGGAGGCGTTTATGGCGTTGATGGAGACGAGGGGCCGGCTTCAGGGCTTGGCACTGGGGGCTGCCGCCCTGATCGGCGCGATGGGCGCCACAGAGGCAGTTGCCCAGGAATTCACCTGGTCGATGCAGTCGAACCTGGCGACCACCGCGCCGGGCTACAAGGCGATCGAGGAGAATTTCGTCGAGGCGGTGGAGGAGATGTCCGGCGGGCGGATGAAGATCACGCTGCACCCGAGCGGCGCCATCTTCCCGATCAGCGAAGGCCTCGACGCGATTTCCACCGGTGTTGTCGAGATCGGCATGATGGCGGGCGGCTACTTCGCCGGTCAGATGGGCCCGATCGCGGTGATGGAGACCGGCCTTCCGGGGGCGGAGCGCAACGCGATCGAGCGGTTCGCCTTCTTCTACAAGAAGGGCTTCATCGACATCGTGCGCGAGGCCTATGAGGAGCAGGGCGTCTACTACCTGGCGCCGAACATTTCGCCGCCCTGGCACCTGATGTCGAAGACCCCGATCACCAGCGCTGCCGATTTCGAAGGCATGAAGATGCGGGCCTTCGGCATCGAGGCCGAGTGGTACCAGTCGATGGGGGCGTCGACCGTCTTCCTCGGCGGTGAGGAACTTTATACTGCCCTCTCGACCGGTGTCATCGACGCCGCCCGCTGGGGCGACGAGGCGACCAACTACAACAAGTCGCTGCACGAGGTCGCCGGCTACTTCGTGCGCCCGCCATCGATGCCTGCCCCGAACAACAACATCCTGATCAATCTCGACGCCTGGAACTCTCTGCCGCCGGACATTCAGAAGATGATGGACATGGCAGCCCAGCAGGCCGCCCTCGACTACCTTCTGCGCGGCACGATGCTGAACGGTGCGGCTGCGGTGGACCTTGCCGAAGCCGGCGTCGAATTCTCCGTCATTCCGCCGGACGAGTACGCGAAGATGGAAGCGTCGGTCCGCGAGATTTGGGCCGCCTATGCGGAGGAAGACCCGAAGTACGCGGCACCGGCCGTGGCCCTGCTTCAGGAATTCCTCGAGGAACTTGGTCGCTGAACTACCAGTCGAGGGGTGGGGTCGGACCGGTTCCACCCCTTTTCTGTGATTGTCCGGGGGTGGGGTCGTTGTTGAAGATTGCCCAGCGTATTGATGCGATGAATGCCGCCATCGGCAAGGCCGCGTCGCTTTTGATATTCTTACTGCTCGCGATTATTTTTTACGAAATCCTGGGCCGGTACTTCTTCAATCGTGGAAGTATCTGGGTTCATGAAGTTTCGGGCTGGGTGCAGGTTCTGTACGTCTTCCTGGGCGGCGCCTGGGCATTCCAGACCGGTTACTTCGTCCGGGTCGACATTCTGTTTTCCAACCTGCCGCCGCGCGTCCAGGCGATCCTGGATGTCACCATCGGCACCCTTCTTTTCGCGTTCTTCGTCTGGGTGCTGCTTGAAAAGGGCGGCGACTTCGCCATGCGGTCGTGGAACCGGGGAGAAACCTCGGCCAATGGCCTGTTCGACGGGCCGGTCTGGCCGGCAAAGTTCATGATCCCGATCGGCACCGTGCTTCTGGTCCTGGCCTGGCTCTCCCACACGCTGCGCCAGGTCCTGCGGATCATCGATCCCAAGCGCGCGGACAAGCATCTCGACACCCATGTGGTGGCCGGCTGATGCCCACCGATCCCGTCAGCGTCACACTCATTTTCTTCGGGCTCATGTTCCTGTGCCTTCTGGCCGGAACCCCGATCTCCATCGCTCTCGGCGGCCTCTCGGCCATCTTGATCCTGCTCTACCGCGGCGAAGGCCCGATGATGCTAATCGTCATCCGCGCCTTCGGCTCGACATCCAGTTTCGAGTACCTGGCGATCCCGCTGTTCATCTTCATGGCGAACATGCTGGAGAAATCGGGAATCGCCGAAGATTTGTACGACACCATGTACAAATTGTTCGGGCGATTACGCGGCGGGCTCGCCATCGGCACCGTGGTGATCTGCACGATCTTCGCGGCGATGGCCGGCGTCAGCGGGGCGGCCACCGTGTCCATGGGCATCCTGGCGGTTCCGGCGATGCTCTCGCGCGGCTATGCCAAGCCGATGGCGCTTGGCTGTGTCGCCGCCGGCGGTTCGCTCGGCATCCTGAT
>CAYNIS010000319.1:3331-4630 GCA_964397055.1 uncultured Rhodospirillaceae bacterium
TCTATGGCCTGATCTCGGAAACGTCGATCGGCCAGCTCTACGCCGGTGGCGTGCTGCCGGGCCTGCTGCTTGCCGGGTTGTTCGTCGCCTACATCTCGATTCGATCCGGGCTGCAGCCGCATCTGACCCCGCTCGCCGAGGGGGAGGGCCACTTCACCCTGGCGGAAAAGCTGTGGTCGCTGACCGGGCTGATCTTCCCGGTCCTCCTGGTGGTCGGCGTCCTCGGCGCGATCCTGACCGGCTTCACCAGCGTGTCGGAGGCGGCGGCGGTCGGTGCCCTCGGCTCGATGGTCGCGACCGCGATCAAGCGCAATCTGGTCATGCGCGAGAAGTTCGCGTTCAAGGTCTATCGCGACGCCGCGGAAAACACCCTTCAGGTTTCCTGCCTGATCTTCTGGATCGTCATCGGTGCCAGCGCGTTTTCCACCTTCTACACGCTGATGGGCACCGGCACCCTGATCCAGCAGGCGGTCCTCGGCCTCGACGTCGATCCCTACGTGATCCTGCTGGTGATGATGCTGATCCTGATCGTCATGGGCATGGTGATCGACACCGTCGGCATCATGATGATCACCGTCCCGATCTTCCTGCCGATCATCACCGCGCTGGGCTTCGACCCGGTCTGGTTCGGGGTCCTGTTCATCATCAACATGGAAATCGGCTTCCTGACCCCGCCCTTCGGCTACAACCTCTTCTACTTGAGGGGGGTGGTGCCGCCGGAGGTAACCCTCCTCGACATCTACGGGTCGATCGTCCCCTACGTGATCCTGATGCTCATCGGCCTCGGCCTCTGCATCCTGTTCCCGGACATCATCCTGTTCCTGCCGGACCTGATCTTCCGGTCGGGCTGACGGGCCGGCCTACATCCGGAACACGCCGAAGCGCGTCGGCTCGACCGGCGCGTTCAAGGCGGCCGAGAGGCCGAGGCCGAGAACCCGGCGCGTGTCGACCGGGTCGATGATGCCGTCGTCCCACAGGCGGGCACTGGCATAGACCGGATGCCCCTGGCGCTCGTACTGGGCGCGGATCGGCTCCTTGAACGCCTCCTCCTCCGCCTCCGGCCAGCTGTCGCCGCGGCCCTCGATGGCATCGCGCCGGACCGTCGCCAGCACGGTCGCTGCCTGTTCCCCGCCCATCACGCTGATCCGCGCGTTCGGCCACATCCACAGGAACCGGGGCGAATAGGCCCGCCCGCACATGCCGTAGTTGCCGGCGCCGAAGCTGCCGCCGATGACCACGGTCAGCTTCGGCACGTTGGCTGTCGCGACCGCCGTCACCAGCTTCGCGCCGTCCTTGGCG
>CAYNIS010000320.1:0-4619 GCA_964397055.1 uncultured Rhodospirillaceae bacterium
TGTCGAAGTGGACCGCCCCCGGGATGTGCGCCTTCCCATAGAGCTCGCGCCCCCGTTCCGGGGCCGAGGGCATGGTCCAGGTGGCATCGACCACCCGGACCTGGTCCAGGTGTTCGGCAAGCCAGCCAGCGGTCACCAGCGGGGAGGTGGTTGCAGTCGACAAGCGATGGCTCCTCGGATCTCGAAGGGGGTTCAGGCTTCCAGGAGGCTGACCACCACGCGGCGGTTCTGCTTGCCCTTGTTCTCGATCTTGGTGACCGCGACCCGGCCGATCTCCGCCGTCGACGTCACATGGGTTCCGCCGCAGGGCTGAAAGTCGACCGTGTCGGCCTCGGTGCCGATGCGGATGACGCGCACCGTGCCGGTGCCGGTCGGCGGCATCACCGACATGGTGCGCACGAGACCCGGGTTGTCGGCCAGTTCCTCGTCGGTGATGAACGACTGGCTGACCGGATGGTCGGCCGCGATTAGCGCGTTCAGCCCCTCTGTCAGGGCCTCTTTGTCGAGGGCCGAGCCCGGCACGTTGAAGTCCAGCCGGCTCTTCTCCGCCCCGATCTGGCCGCCGGTGACCGAGCCCTCGACCAGGGAGCAGAGAAGGTGCAGGGCGGTGTGCATGCGCATGTGGCGATGGCGTCGCAGCCACTCCAGCCGGGCGGTCACCGGGCTGCCGAGGGCGGGCAGGGCGGCCGCGTCCTCGACAATGTGCTGGATCGTGTCCCCGTCCTTGATGGTGTCCATGACGTCGGCGGTGCCACCGGCCCAGTGGAGGGTCCCGATGTCGCCGGGCTGGCCGCCGCCGACCGGATAGAAGACCGTCGCCGCGAGCGCGACGCGGCCCGGCTCCGCGGCGACGACGGTGGTTTCAAGCTCCTCAAGGGTCGGCTGGTCGCGGAAAACGGTCTCGGTCCCCGGCATATCTCAGCCCCCCTCCGCCTGGTCGAGCCATTCCGGCACCGGCAGGCCCTTTTCCTTCAGGAACGCCACGTTGAACAGCTTGGACTGATAGCGCGTGCCAAGGTCGCAGAGAATGGTCGCGATGGTGTGGCCTGGCCCGAGCATGCGT
The DNA here is from genome assembly GCA_964397055.1 of uncultured Rhodospirillaceae bacterium. Lineage (GTDB taxonomy): Bacteria > Pseudomonadota > Alphaproteobacteria > CAYNIS01 > CAYNIS01 > CAYNIS01. The sequence continues at coordinate 1,064 of CAYNIS010000320.1, forward strand.
GCGACGTGAATGGCCGCCGCGACATTGATGCCGGCGGAGGTGCCGACGCAGAGCCCCTCGTCCTTCAACAGGTCGAAGATGATCGGCAGCGCCTCGTGATCGGTGATCTGGACGGCGTCGTCGATCGGCGCCCCCTCGAGGTTCTTGGTGACGCGCCCCTGGCCGATGCCCTCGGTGATCGAGGACCCCTCGGACTTCAGTTCGCCGGTCTTGATCCAGGACCAGAGGGCCGAGCCCATCGGGTCGGCGAGCACCACCTTGATGTCCGTGTTGCGCTCCTTCAGCGCCATGCCGGTGCCGGCCAGGGTTCCACCGGTCCCGCAGGCACAGGTGAAGGCGTCGACCTTGCCGTCGGTCTGGTCCCAGATTTCCGGGCCGGTGGTCTTGTAGTGGCCGTCGCGATTGGCGGTGTTGTCGAACTGGTTGGCCCAGATCGCCCCATTCGGCTCGCTTCTGGCAAGTTCCTTGGCGATGCGTTGGGAGACGTGCACATAGTTGCCCGGGTCCTTGTAGGGTACCGCCGGCACCAGCTTCAGTTCCGCCCCGATCATGCGCAGAAAGTCCTTCTTCTCCTGGCTCTGGGTCTCGGGCATGACGATGACGGATCGGTAGCCGCGTGCGTTCCCGACCAGGGCGAGGCCGATCCCGGTGTTGCCGGCGGTTCCCTCGACGATGACGCCGCCGGGGCGAAGCGTGCCCCTGGCTTCCGCGTCGTCGATGATCGCGAGCGCCGCCCGATCCTTCACCGACAGCCCGGGATTGAGGAATTCGGCCTTGCCCAGGATGGTGCAGCCGGTCACTTCCGACGCCTTCCTGAGGTGGATCAGCGGCGTGTTGCCGACCGTTCCAGTGAAACCTTGGCGTATGTCCATCTGTGGCCGGTGTCCTTGTTCGCTCGATCGCCCGTTCGCTTGGGAGGGGCGCGCTTCCGTTCCAAAAACGAACGGTAGAGATCGTGACCCAGGCAATCAAGCAAGCGCCCGGCAGGGCAACACGGGCCGACCGTCAGGGCACCGGTCGGCCCTCCCAGCGGGCTTTGAGGTCGGTGTGGTGGCGGGCGAACCACATCAGCGCGATCAGCGTGGCGGAACCTTCGATCCGGCCCGCGTCGGCCATCGCGATCGCCTCCTCAGCGGGGACGGTGAAGACGCGGATGTCCTCGTTCTCATGGGCGAGGCCGGCGAAGTCCGCGCGTTGGCGTGCGTCGACCCGGCCGACGAACAGGAACACCCGCTCGGTCGATTGGCCCTGGGTCGGCAGATATGTCGCGATCGGTTCCAGGTCGAGCAGGGTGAGGCCGGCCTCCTCCTCGGCTTCGCGGGCCGCGACGGCTTCGGGCGACGACCCGTCGTCGATGATGCCCGCGACACATTCGATCATCCAGGGGTGGACCCCGGCGAGGTAAGCCCCCGGGCGGAACTGTTCGATCAGGACGATCTCGTCAGTCACCGGGTCATAGGGCAGAACCCCGACCGCGGGGCTCCTCTCCAGCATTTCCCGGATGAACGGCTCCGACATGCCGCCGGCGAACAACCGATGCCGGAGATGGTAGCGATTGACCCGGAGAAAGCCGCGGGTGAGGGTCTCGACCGCCAGCACGGTGACGTCGTCGGTCTTGGCGGGCTCCGTCATGGCGTGTGGCCCCTTCGTTTTCCACGGTCCGCGATTGGGAGGTTCAGGTGAACATCCAACCAGTGAAGGCTCAGAACGTACCCCGGCTCAGCGCCAAGTTCGACTTTCCCGGGGCTGACGGCAGCACGCTCGCCGGGCGGCTGGAACTGCCGGCGGGCGGTGCCAAGGCCTATGCCTTGTTCGCGCACTGCTTCACCTGTTCGAAGGACGTGTTCGCCGCGGCGCGAATCAGCCGTGCCCTGGCGGAACGCGGCATTGCCGTCCTGCGTTTCGACTTCACCGGGCTGGGGGCGAGCGACGGCGAATTCGCCAACACCAACTTCTCCTCCAACGTCGCGGATCTGGTCGCGGCGGCCAATGCCATCGCCGAACGGTTTGAGGCGCCGAAGCTCTTGATCGGGCACAGCCTGGGCGGGGCGGCGGTCCTTGCCGCCGCTGGCGACATCCCCTCGGTCGAGGCGGTGGCGACGATCGGTGCGCCCGCCGAACCGGGGCATGTCTCCCACCTCTTCGCCGATAGCGTCGACGAGATCCGGGCGAAGGGCGTGGCGGAGGTTGCGATCGCCGGGCGACAGTTCCGGGTTGCCTCCCACTTCCTCGACGACATCGAGGAGACGCGCCTGGCGGCCCGCATCAAGGCCCTGGGAGCGGAACGCAATGTGGCGCTGATCACCTGCCACGCGCCGGACGACAAGATCGTCACGGTCGACAACGGCGAGGCGATCTTCGCCGCCGCCAGCTATCCGAAGAGCTTTGTGACCCTGGACGGTGCCGACCACCTGCTTTCCAACCGCAAACATGCGATCTATGTGGCCGACATCATCGGGGCGTGGACGGAACAGCATCTGAGCGGCAAACCGGCGCGGGAGGAGAGCCCGGAGGCCCGCGATATCGTGACGGTGACGGTGACGGAGACCGGGGAAAGCAAGTTCGCAAATCTGGTCCACGCCGGACGCCACCTGATGACCGCGGACGAGCCGCCGTCGGTCGGCGGTACCGATACCGGGCCGACACCCTATCAGTTGCTGCTGGCAGCGCTGGGGGCGTGCACCACCATGACCATGCGCATGTATGCCGATCGCAAGGGCTGGGCGGTCGGCCAGCTGGGCGTGGAGCTCAGCCATGACAAGATCCACGCCAAGGATTGCGAAGACTGCGAGCAGGTCGAGGGCAAGGTCGACGTGATCGAGCGAACCCTGATCCTGGATCCCGACCTGGCGCCGGACATGCGCCAGAAGCTTCGTGAAATCGCGGACAAATGCCCGGTCCACCGAACCCTGGAGGGGCAGCCGAAGGTCCGCACACAGATCGCCGGTGACGGCTGAACTAGCGACCGCGTTCCCGCCTCTGCCAGAGCCGGGGGCAGAGGCCGGCGAGGCGGCGGCGGCTGCCCCGGAGATCCGGTCGGACCGGTGGATGTTCCGCCCGTTTCGGCGCTGGCGCCGGCCGAGCTACCGGATAAGTGCGCTCGGCTCCGTCGCGGTCTCGATCGCGGTCCACGGCACTGTCGCTCTGTTCCTGTGGCAGACCGACCCGCCCGGGGGGGCTGCTGGCAGCGGCATCATCGAGGTGGTTGTGGTGACCGCCGAGCCAGGCCGGCCGCAAGCCGGATCAGCCGCGCAGCCGGAGCCGCCGACCGAGCTCGAAACCGAGCCGGAACCCGAACCGCCCAGCCGGGCGACCGTTGAGAGCCCGCCGCAAGAGGAGCCGCCCCGACCGGAACCCGCAGAGGTCGTTGCGGAGCCCGAGCCGCCGGCTGAACCCCATGCACCCGCCGAGCCGGCACCGCCGGTGGAGAAGGGCGTGACCCTGCGCCTGTTGCCGCCGCCGCGTCCGCCTGCGCCGGAACGTCGGCCGCAGCCCAGGCCGGCAGCGCCTGTGCCCGCAGAGCCCGTGCCCGAGCCGCAGGCCGCACCCGACCCAC
>CAYNIS010000321.1:0-4582 GCA_964397055.1 uncultured Rhodospirillaceae bacterium
GGTTGCGCAGGCGTGGGCTGGACAGGTGCGGGTGCCACGGGTCGCGGCGGCACCGGCGGCGTCGCTTGCACGGAGGCGGTGTCGGGCGGCGACGCCTGGCCCGTGTCGGCGGACGCCGTCGTCTCTCCGCCGCCGTCGGTATCGGGTGGAGTGTCGCCGGCACCGTCCGAGCCGTCGCTGGCGGGATCGGCGCTGCTGCCGTCCGCCGGCGCCGGTGGTACTGCATCGACACCGGTGCCGGCCAGGAGGGTCAGCCCGGCACCGATAGCCATGCCCGCGACGAAGATCGCCGCCGCAGCCCCCCCGACCATCGCCGGAGTCAGTTTGCGAACCCCCATGTCCCTGCCTCTGCCAGCGGTCGATCGGCCGTCGCAACTTCGAGACCGGTGAGTGACTCGACGCCCGGGTCAAGACCTGGATAGCGCGATTGCACGGCAGCCGCCAACCCATCCAGGGGGATATCGCTCAGGCCGGCTCACCCGCCGGCGGCCGCCGGCGCCTGCCGATCGGCGACACGGATTTCGGCGACCGGTCGGTTGAGGGCCCGCGCGATCGGATCCAGGCGGCGCTGGACCACTTCACCCGCCAGGTTTTCCGCCGCGGGCCCCAGTTCCAGGACAATGGCGTGGGATTCGAGGGCGAGGCGCGTGTGCTCCAGCAACTCGACCGATCCCGCGGTCACCGTGTGGCCGAGGCGCAGGACAAGGCCGAGGAGATAAGCCCATTTCAGCTGGTTGGAACTGACCAGTGCCCGGGCGATCTCGGTCCCCTCGGCCTCGGTGCCACCGCCGTAGCGGCCGTGGATGGCAAGCGCGAGGCCGGCCCGGCTCGCGTGATCAATGCCGCCGAAGGGCATGCGAAGGACGCGCTGATAGGCATGGAAGGCCCGATAGTCCGGGTGCTCGGTCCAGCCGATATCGCTCAACAGGCATGCCGCCGCGCGAAGACGACGTTCCGATGGAGGCTCGCCCAGTGCGAAGAACAGCGGGGCCGTCCACGCCTCCAGGCATTCCGCATGGCCGAAGCGGCCGATGCGCAACGCGACTTCCGCGGCGGCGGCGATCAGCGGATCGGTGCGCTGGACGGCCGGATCGAGTCGCTCGTAGAGCACGCCCTCCCGAAGGCCGAAGGCGGTGAACGCCACGGTTTTCGGCTTAGCGAGCTTGCAGATGCGCTCCATCACCAGCGCCGCGGCCGGCAGCGTGTCGACCCGGCGGCGGGAGATACCGGCAACCCGCTCGATCGACGCCTTGCCCTGCTTGGCGACGACCGTCGCGAAGTCCTGCATCTCGCCACGCGACACGGTGTAGTGGTGGATGACGTGGAGCGGATAGTTCGACTGCGCCATGTGGGCCCGGGCGAGCGCCCGCCATGCGCCGCCGACGGCGACGAAGGTGCGCCCCTTGATCCGGTCGAGCCAGGGCACGCTTTCGAGGCAGCCGTCGATGCGCTTGACCTGGGCCGCGCGCCCCCCCAACTCCGCCAGCCGCAAGGGGGCGACCGGCAGGGTCAGGTGCGGGCCGATCTCGCCGTTCTCGATCTCGACCAGTTCGAGGCTGGCGCCACCCATGTCGCCGATCAGGCCGTCGGTCGACGGCTCCGCCGCCAACACGCCGAGGGCCGAGAGGGTCGCCTCCTCCTCACCGGAGATGACGCGGATGTCGAGGCCGACCTCCCGTCGAACCGTCTCCAGGAACTGCGCCCCGTCCTCGGCATCGCGGACCGCCGCGGTGGCGACCGGTGCGATCTCCGTCACCGCCATGCTGTCGAGGAGACACTTGAACCGGCGAAGGGTGGCAAGCCCGCTCGCGACCCCGTCTGGGTCGAGCCTGCCCGTCGTCTCCAACTGCCGGCCCAGCCCGCACATCGCCTTCTCGTTGACGATCTGGGTCGGGCTCCGGCCCATGCTCTCGTAGACGACGAGCCGGACCGAATTGGAACCGATGTCGATGACCGCGGGGCGCTTCTTGGGCGGCTGCGGTGGCAGGTCGGGGATCAGGCGGGGCAGCATCAATCGGCTTGTCAGCTTCCATCCCAGGCGAGGCGCGGCGGCGTGCGGGCGGCGGTGAGCGCCCGGCCACGTCCCGACAGGCTCGGGTTGTTCATGAAGTACTCATGTGCGGAAAAGCCGTCAGGGTCGAGTTCGACCCGGCGGTACGATCCGTCCGGCCCGAGGTACCAGCTTTGCCGCTCGTCCTTCAAGTTGGCGACCATGATCTGGTCCAGAACCTGCTCGTGAACCGTCGGGTTCTCGATCGGCACCAGCGTTTCGATCCGGCGGTTGAGATTGCGCGGCATCCAGTCGGCGGAGGAGATGAAGACCTTCGCCTTGGCAGAGGGCAGGCCGTGACCGGAGCCGAAGCAGACGATGCGCGAGTGTTCCAGGAAGCGGCCGACGATGCTCTTGATGCGGATGTTCTCGGACAGGCCCGGCACGCCGGGGCGCAGGCAGCAGATGCCGCGCACGACGCCATCGATATGCACGCCGGCCTGGGACGCGCGGTAGAGGTGGTCGATGATCGGCGGATCGACCAGCGAATTGACCTTGAACCAGATCATGCCCGGCCGGCCCTGGCGGGCGTGCTCGATCTCCGCCTCGATATGCTCCTCCAGGGTTGGGCGGAGCAGCATCGGGGCGATCTTGACCTTCTCCAGCTTCTTCGGCCGGCCATAGCCGGTCATGTAGTTGAACATGACCGCGGCATCGCTGGTCAGTGCCGGATCGCAGGAGAAGAACGAAAGGTCGGTATAGATGCGCGCGGTGATCGAGTGATAGTTGCCGGTGCCAAAGTGGACGTAGGAGCGGATGCCGCCCGCCTCCCGGCGCACCACCATCGACACCTTGGCGTGGGTCTTCAGCTCGAAGAAGCCGTAGATGACCTGGGCGCCCGCGCGTTCCAGGTCGCGCGCCCAGCGCAGGTTCGCCTCCTCGTCGAAGCGCGCCTTGACCTCGACCAGCGCGGTGACCGACTTGCCGCTCTCCGCCGCGTTGATCAGGGCCGCGACGATCGGCGACTGGTTCGACGTCCGGTAGAGCGTCTGCTTGATCGCCAGCACGTCGGGGTCGGCCGCGGCCTGGCGCAGGAACTGGACCACCACCTCGAAGTTCTCATAGGGGTGATGTATGATGATGTCCTTGTGCCGGATCGCGGCGAAGGCATCGCCGTTGAAGTCGCGGATGCGCTCCGGGAACCGCGCGCTGTAGGGCGGGAAGAGCAGGTCCGGACGCTTGTCGGCGACCAGCTCCTTGATGTCGGAGAGGCCGACCAGCCCCTCGACCATGACCACCTCGTCGCGCGGCAGGCCGACCTCGGCACGCAGGAAGCTCAACAGGTGCTGCGGGATGCGGTGGTTCACCGAGAGCAGGATGACCTGGCCGCGACGCCGCCGCTTGAGCGCGCTTTCGAAGGTGCGGACCAGATCCTCGGCCTCTTCCTCCAGTTCCAGCTCGCTGTCGCGCAGCACGCGGAAGATGCCGTGCGCACGCAGCTGGAAGCCAGGGAACAGCCGGTCCAGGAACATCAGGATCGCCTGCTCGATCGGCAGGTAGCGCTGGGTCTCGCCGGGGATGCGAACGAATCGCTTGAGCTGGGCGGGGATCTGGATAAGGCCGTCGAGCTCGCGGGCGAGGGTCGGATCGTAGAGGTTGAGGACGATCGCGAAGCCCTGGTTCGGGATGAACGGGAACGGGTGGGTCGGGCCCACCGCGATCGGCGTCAGGATCGGGAAGGCGTTGGCCTGGAACCAGTCGTCGAGCCACTGGCGCTCGCTCTCGGCGAGATCGACCGAGCGCACCACCTGGATGCCCTCGGCCTCCAGTGCCTCCTGAAGGTCGAGCCAGGTGTCCCTCAGCGATTTCATCAGGACGCTGATGCGTGCGCGGACCGCTTCGACCTGCTGGATCGGGGTGAGGCCTTCCGGCGTGCGATCGCCGAAGGCCGCCGCGACCTGCCGATAGAGGCCGGCCAGGCGCACCATGTAGAATTCGTCGAGGTTGGAGGCCGAGATCGACAGGAACCGCACCCGTTCCAGCAGCGGGTGGTTCGGGTTGTTCGCCTCCTCCAGGACCCGGCCGTTGAAATCCAGCCAGGAGAGTTCGCGGTTGATGAAGCGCGCTGGCGACTCCGGCCCGATCGGTGGCTCCTGGACGGTACCGGAACCGTCGCCCGCACCGTTGATGTCGATCGCCGTGGACATGGCTCGGCCTCCGCTCGAACTCTTCGCGCCCTACCCCCCGCACGCAACCATCAACCGGGGTCAATGGTTAACAGATAATGAAGACGGCATGCGCCGGCGCCGCATGCGGGCCGCCGGCGGTGAGCATTCTCCATGGGGGCTCCGATCAAGACCCGATCAGCGTTACCATCGCCCTAACGCCCGGCGGCCAAGCGGCCGCCGACAAACGGACCAGCGGCCGAGAGGTCGCCGGCACACCGACCAGCGGCCGAGAGGCCGCCGGCCATTTGACCGCTGCCCAAGAGGCCCTTCGAAGAGCCCACATGAAAACCCTTCTCGTCCTTCGCCACGCGAAATCCTCCTGGGACGATCCCTCCCTCGACGACCATGACCGCCCGCTCAACCC
>CAYNIS010000322.1:0-4572 GCA_964397055.1 uncultured Rhodospirillaceae bacterium
CGCCGATCCAGCTTTGCCGACCGTCGGCGGCGATCACCAGGGTCCCGGTCGTCACATAGTGGGTCTCACCCAGGTCGGCCCAGAGCCGATCCCAGGCGTCATAGGCGGCGTCCACCATTTCGGTGTAGCCGCGCTTCGACCCGTAGGTATGACGGATGAGGCGGGTGCGATCGACCGAGGAGCCGAGCGGATTGGGGATCGGACCCTGTTCGAGGACCGTCACCTCGTGGCCGTCGCGGACCAGGGCCCAGGCGGTCGCGAGGCCCATGACGCCGGCGCCGACGATCGTCACTTTCATGGTGGAGGACTTTCCCTGGCGAAGCGCTACAGCGTCTGCTGGTGGAACAACTCGGGATAGGCGAACAGCCCGACCTGCCCGCCGGTGTGGAGGAAGAGGATGCGCTGATCGGCGGGGACTTCACCGGCCCGGATCGCCGCGACCAGGCCGGCCATCGCCTTGCCGGAATAGACCGGATCGAGCAGGAGCCCTCGGTCCGCGCGACCAGGCGCACCGCGTCCACCATCGCCTCCGTCGGCTGGCCGTAGCCCGGCCCGACCTGCCGGTCGTCGATGTTGATGCCGAGACCCGCCACCGTCTCCATATCCGCGCCGGCAAGTGCTGCCGTCGGCTCCAGGAGGTCGGCGACCGCCGCCCGCTTGATCTCCGCCGTCCTGGAAACCGCGATGCCGACGATCCGCCCCGCCAGGCCGTGCTTCGCCGCCCCGACGATCAGGCCCGCCTGGGTGCCGCCGCTGCCCGTCGCGTGCACCACGGCGTCGAAGGGCTGGCCGGTCTCCGCCTCGAACGCCGCGATCTCCTCGGCACAGGCGACGTAGCCGAGAGAGCCGACGGGCGAGGAGCCGCCGACCGGCACGATGTAGGGCTGGCGTCCCTCGACCATCAGTTCGGCCGCGACCCGGTCCAGGGCGGCGGGCGCTTCCGTGCCGCGCGGCAGGATGCGGACCGCCCCGAAGATGCGGTCGAGCAGCGGATTGCCGGAGGTGCGGTAGGCCGGATCGCGCCCCTCCACCTCGTCGATCAGGGCGAGCGTGCAGCCCATCCCGGCATGGGCCGCGGCCGCCGCCGTCTGGCGCGCGTGGTTCGACTGAATCGCCCCCGCCGTCACCAGATGGTCGGCCCCATTAGCACGGGCGTCGGCGATCAGGTATTCCAGCTTCCGCGCCTTGTTGCCGCCGGTCGCGAGCCCGGTCAGGTCGTCGCGCTTGACCCAGATCTCCGGACCGCCCAGCGCGCGGGAGAGGCGATGCAGGGGCTCGATCGGGGTCGGCAGATGGGCCAGGCGAACCCGGGTCGAGGCCCCGTCGGGAAAGGCGATGACAGTCAGCGGAGCGCCCTCCGGAAGGAACGGTCTGACGGGCGACTCTAGGCAATGGAACAGCGATCCGCTACATCAGACACCAATCAACACGAATGACCTGAAGACCGGAGGAACGGCCAAGATGCATATCGGTCGGCATGCCGAAGCCCATCCCGACAAGCCCGCGATCATCATGGCCTCGACCGGGGACGTGATCACCTACGCGGAGCTCGAGGCACGCTCCAACCAGGCGGCCCAGCTGTTCCGCTCGCTCGGCCTCAAGGTCGGCGATGCGATCGCGATCTGGATGGAAAACAACGAACACTTCCTGCCGATCTGCTGGGGCGCCCAGCGCGCTGGGCTCTACTACACCTGCATCTCCTCCCACCTGACCGCGGGCGAGGTCGACTACATCGTCGGCGACTGCATGGCGAAGCTGTTCGTGACCTCCACCTTCAAGCCGGATGTGGCGGCGGAACTGACCGCCCTGATGCCGAAGGTCGACCACCGGCTGATGGTCAATGGCGAGGCATCGGGATACCGATCCTACGAAGCGGCGGCCGGCGTCATGCCGATGACCCCGATCGCCGATGAGGAGGAGGGGACGGACATGCTCTATTCCTCCGGCACCACCGGCCGGCCCAAGGGCATCCGCCAGGAACTGCCGGGCCTGCCATTCGGCACCTCCGCCCGCCTCTCGGAATTCGCCCGCGACTACTACGGCGTCAAGCCGGACAGCGTCTACCTCTCCCCTGCCCCGCTCTACCACGCCGCCCCCTTGCGCTGGAACATCGCCGTCCACCGCCTGGGCGGCACCTGCGTGGTGATGGAACGGTTCGACGCCGAAACCGCGCTGTCGCTGATCGAGAAGTACAAGGCCGACTGCAGCCAGTGGGTGCCGACCATGTTCGTGCGCATGCTGAAACTGCCGGAAGAGGTGCGGAAAAAGTACGACGTCTCGTCCATGCGCTGTGCCGTGCATGCCGCAGCCCCCTGCCCGGTCGAGGTCAAGAAAGAGATGATCGCGTGGTGGGGCCCGGTCCTCTACGAATACTACGCCGGGACAGAGGGCAACGGCATGACCCTGATCCGGTCGGAGGAGTGGCTGACCCATCCGGGGTCCGTCGGCCGGCCGCTGATGGGCAAGGTCCACATCGTCGGCGAGGACGGAGAGACCGAGGTACCGCAGGGGGAGGTGGGGACGATCTACTTCTCCGACAGCTCGATCGACGGCCGGGTGTTCGAATACCACAACGATCCCGGCAAGACCGCCGACAGCCGCAACGCCAAGGGTTGGACCACCCTCGGCGATGTCGGCTACCTGGATGAGGAGGGCTATCTCTACCTCACCGACCGCAAGCACTTCATGATCATCTCCGGCGGGGTGAACATTTACCCGCAGGAGGTCGAGAACCTGCTGGTCACCCATCCCAAGGTCCTCGACGTCGCGGTGTTCGGCGTGCCCAACCCGGATTTCGGGGAGGAGGTGAAGGCGGTCGTGCAACTGCCGGAAGGGCGGGTCGGCAGCCCGGAACTGGCGGAGGAACTGATGCAGTACTGCCGGTCCCGGCTTTCGTCGATCAAGTGCCCGCGCTCCGTCGACTTCATCGAGGAGATGCCGCGCCACGCCAACGGCAAGCTCTACAAGCGCATCCTGCGCGACGGCTATTGGGGCAAGACCGACAGCAAGATCGTGCAGTGAGGCGGGGGGCGGACAAGCCGACCCCGAACCACAAACCGCGTCGTCCATCGCGACAAATGCGCGACGCGGGAGGCCAGATGGGACCCAACGCAGCTGACGCAGCGCACAGGGCCAATCCCAGCGCGCCAACCACAATACCCGGCAAAAGGACTTATGTATTAACTTTCTCTTGGCTTGACATCCCGCAATCCTCGCCCTCAAACCCCGAAATACCGGCAAGACAGCACCTCATCATCGACCGCGCATATACTGACGCCCGTTTGCCTTTGACAGCCCCAATACCCGGGCGCACTCTATGGTCGTGAAAAGGGGGCCGACCCGCCGACACGCCCAAGTGGACCGGACGCGAAACGCACTGGTCAGGCTGTCCCCGCCGACCCAACAGGGACTCAAGAAACGACAAGGCGCCTAACGGCCCAACACAATGGAAAGCGGGAGCCAATGAGATCACCCACGAGCCTCCAGCTACTCGCATGGCTAATAGTATGGGCGTCCATCGGAGCAACACCGTCGGAAGCAACCACTTGTGACGTGTTTCGTCGCCCCCGTCTCGCTGGCCCCTTTGTAGATCGAATTCAACTGGAGGCTTTCGTTGATCCTCAACTGTCTGCACAGCTATCGTTAAATATCGAAGACGTCGAAGAAATAATCCTCGACACCTTCGATCAGCAACTGACCAATGACATACCAACTTCGATAGTACGCTTGCAGGACCTCACGAACGAGATCGAAAATCAAAACAAACCCCCATCCAGGCTCCAGAATCAAGGCGGCGAATCTTCGACAGTCCTCCACTTCGTTTTTAACTTTGTGGCCTCATCGCCTGGTAATAACTCTTTCAAGTCAGACCGCCATAAATACATAGCTCTTCACATGTCATTCTCCCACTACACTGTCGGGCCGCCATTCTGCAATAAATGGAAGCCAAGTAAGCACTCCGTTTTCTACCCAATCGTGATAGCGCCGATACCGCCGAACCCAGAGCGAGACCATTCGCCCCTGATCGAGCGGCTGGCCAACACGATCCTGTCCTATGACGGGTCTCATCCCCACACGGCGCAATCAGGTTCGGATCAAGTAAGAGACTGTACTACCCTCAGTTCCGCGCTTGGCAGCCTACTAGATCGCCTGAATTGCCGAGTTTTGAGGACTTCGCCGTAGCTTGAGGAAGCTGACATGCGCACGAAATCCACCAAGTTTAGGTCAGTGCTGGGCGCGAGCCTAACCGCTCTCCTTGGATTCTGGGCGACCGGTACAGCATCTGCGCCAAACTGTGTCCTGCTGCTTCCCGACGATAGCGAACTGAGGGCCACCATCGAGCTGTGCCAAGCTGCTGCCCTCCGCACCGTCGCTGACGAGAACTGGCGGTTCACAAACCGTTCCCGCAGAGTAAGCGCCGATTTAGACTGTTTCGTCGGAGAAATCACAATAGAAACAGTAATTTTAGATGAGACTCGCGAAGAAAACACCAATGAAGCACCACCATCGGCCTGCGTACTAGGCCGTGTGGACGAATTGACTCAGGTAGAGGTTTTGGGATTCCCGCACGGC
>CAYNIS010000323.1:0-4567 GCA_964397055.1 uncultured Rhodospirillaceae bacterium
CTCAACTGGCGTCGTGACATCCGCACCCGGCTGGAGCGTCATCAGGCACAGGGGCATCGCGTCCTGATCGCGACCGGGTCCCCCAGCCTGCTGGTTGGGGAAATCGCCGCCCATGTCCTGGGCGTCGACCAGGTGATCGGCACCGAACTCGGCATCGCCGACGGCCGCCTGACGGGCGAACTGGCCAGCCCGAACTGCATCCGGGCGGTCAAGCGCGACCGGGTCGCCGAATGGCTTGCGCGCCATGAGCCGATCCGCGAGACCTGGGGCTACGGCAACGCGCCGCACGACCTGCCGATGCTGTCGCTCCTGGACCATGCGCAAGTCGTGTGACGCTTGCAAAACGGGGCACAACGGTGGTTTCTGAGGCGCTAGGTCATCGGGTAGGACTGGCGCCGTTGCGGGGGCAGCGTGCGCTTGCGCCCGTCTTCACTCAGCGAGATCGGAACAAGGGAGTCCTCCAGCCATGGCAGTGATGCTCTCCAAAGGCGGCAATGTCAGCCTGTCGAAAGAGGATCCGGGCCTGACCAGGGTCCTGGTCGGGCTCGGGTGGGACACCCGCAGCACCGATGGTGCCGAATTCGACCTCGACGCCTCCGTCTTCATGCTGAACGCCGACGGCAAGGTCCGCTCGGACAGCGACTTCATCTTCTACAACAACCTGAAATCGGTCGACGGCTCGGTCGAGCACCTGGGCGACAACCGCACCGGCGCGGGCGAGGGCGATGACGAGCAGGTCGTCGTCGAACTGCCGAAGGTGCCGCCGGAAGTCGACAAGATGGCGGTCACCGTGACCATCCACGAGGCCGACCAGCGCCGCCAGAACTTCGGCATGGTCTCCAACGCGTTCATGCGCGTCGTCAACGAGCAGACCGGGGTCGAGATCGCGCGCTACGACCTGACCGAGGATGCGTCGACCGAAACCGCCATGATCTTCGGCGAGATCTATCGCCACGGAGCGGAATGGAAGTTCCGTGCCGTCGGCCAGGGCTATGCCGGCGGCCTCGGCCCCCTGGCCCGCAACTTCGGCGTCAACGTCGGCTGACGCCGAACGGACTCCGGCCGGCGGTTTCGCCATCGCCGGAGGGGACCGCTCGCCGTTGGCGACACGCCACACGATCTGCCGGCCGGGGCGGTCCCGGCCACTGTCGCAGAGCCCTGAACCCCACGAAAATCACCAAGGAGAGAGAACGATGCCGGTCAGTCTGTCCAAAGGCGGCAATGTCAGCCTTTCCAAGGAAGCCCCGGGCCTGAAGGCGATCCTGGTCGGCCTCGGCTGGGATCCGCGCGTCACCGACGGTGCGGCCTTCGACCTCGACGCCTCCGTCTTCCTCCTGGCCGCCAGCGACAAGGTTCGCTCCGACGCCGACTTCATCTTCTACAACAACCTGAAGTCCGCCGACGGTTCGATCGAGCACCTGGGCGACAACCGCGAGGGAGTTGGCGAAGGCGACGACGAGCAGGTCAAGGTCAACCTGGAAGGCGTCCCGGCCGACGTCGCCAAGATGGCCTTCTGCGTCACCATTCACGAGGCCGACGGCCGCAAGCAGAACTTCGGCATGGTCGCCAACGCGTTCATCCGCGTGGTCAACCAGGCCGACGGCGCCGAGATCGCGCGCTACGACCTGTCGGAGGATGCCTCGACCGAGACCGCGATGGTCTTCGGTGAGATCTACCGGAACAATGACGAGTGGAAGTTCAAGGCGATCGGCCAGGGCTTCGCCGGTGGCCTCGGCCCGCTCGCCCAGAGCTACGGCGTGAACCTGGGCTGACCGCATCACCCCGCGACGGGCGCGTTTACCGGTTGTGAACCGGGCCGCGGGTCTGATCGGGACCGGCGGCCCGGTTTTCTTTTGGGACGGATTTTTCCCGAGTGTGATGATCGAGAAGGTCGATCGCTCCATCCGCTAGTCGGGTGCGACCTTCTCGATCTGAATCACACTAGCAATCCATGGAATCTAGTGTCCTTCTCGATTCCGAAGTTCGCGAGCGCGCGGGTCACGCCCTGGCAGCGAACTTCGGAACCAGGACACTAGGATCGGCCGCCGCGTTCACGCGGGAGGGTTATCGCCGATGTCACAGGAACCGTCGTTCAGGGTCGCCGATTCGATCGAGGTCGGGGAGATCGTCGTCGACATCCTGGAGTGGACCGAGTTCGCGGGCATGACCAACCTCGCGGCGCTCAACACCCTGTTCCAGTTGCGACAGGCCAACCTGCCGCTGCGCCAGGTGCGCATCACCTGCCGCAAGAAGTCGGAAGTCATCCTCGAAGCCGGCGCCCTCCAGTTCTACTACGGCCACTTCGAGACGGAGAACAAGTTCCCGGTGCGCGGCGCCCTGAGGCGCGCCTTCGGCAGCTTCGCCAGCGGTGAGAAGCTGTTCCGTCCGGCCTACCAGGGCGCCGGGATCATCTGGCTGGAACCCTCGTTCGGGAACTACCTGATCCTCGGCCTCGACAACGAGACGATCATCGTCGACCAAGGCATGTTCCTGTGCTGCTCCGGCGAGGTCGAGGTCTCGTCGGTCATGCAGTCGACCATCTCCGCCGCGGTCTGGGGCGGGGAGGGGCTCTATCAGACCCAGCTCACCGGGTCGGGCTTCGTCGTGCTGTCGAGCCCCTGCCCGGAATCCGAGATCATCAAGATGAAGGTGACCAAGAACCGCAAGGTCGTGGTCGACGGGTCCTTCGCGCTGCTGCGCTCCGGCGGGGTCAAGTTCTACGTCACCAGATCGTCGCGCACCTGGCTCGGCACCGCCTATACCGGCGAGGGCCTGTTGCAGACCTTCGACGGGGAGGGCGACGTCTGGGTCGCCCCGATGCTGCCGGTCTACGACGTCCTGGGCGCACCGACCGGCTACACGGACACGAACGCCGGCGGCTGACCACCGGCCGCCACGTCACACTGCCGGCAGGATCGCGTGGAAGCGATAGAGGCGCAGGCCCTGGTGCTGGATCGCCAGCACCCGGCGCGCCCATAGCTCGACCTCCTCGACCACATGGGTCGACGTATGGTCGGCCAGGGTGACCGCATCGATATGGTCGCGCAGGCCCGCCAGCGCGTCGGACACCAAGCTGAGATGGCGTTCCGAGATGTCCTCTGCGACACGCACGTCGAGGCCCATCGACGACATCATCTTCACCGTCTCGTCGGCATGCCACAGCGTCGGTTCCACCGGTTCCGACGCCCGCCAGCCGTCCAGTTCCGCCGGATCGACATGGTCGGCGACGACGTAGTCGGTGAAGACGATGTGCCCGCGCTCCTTCAGATTGCCCGCGATCTCGTCGAACAGCTTCTCCTTGTCGGCGATGAGGAAGAACGCCTCCTTCGCCACCGCCGCATCGAAGCGGCGGCCGAGCTTCAGGTTGTCGGGGTCATAGGCGATCACCGGCGCCTGCTTTTCCATGCCGGCCTTCTTCGACCGCGCCATCCCGGCCTCTGCCAGGAGCGGCGACAGCTCCAGGCCGGTGACCCAGCAGTTGAACTTCGTCGCCATCAGCCGCACCGCCCCGCCGAGGCCGGCGGAGAGGTCGATCACACTCATCTTCTCGTTGAGCGCCAGGGGTCGGAGGAACTTCAGCAGATCCTCCTCGCTGCCCGGGGTCGTGAAGCCCTCCCCCCACATCTTCTCGACCACCTCGATGCGCTCGGCATCCCAGAGGGGCTTGCCGTTGCGCCCGACCGGCTCCCTCAGAACCGGCTCGGCCGCCGGCTCCGGGGCCGGGGCCGGCGGGGCGGCGGCGGCTTGCTCGACCGGCTCGGGCTCTTCCGTCTCCTCGATCGGCTCGGCGTCGAGGTCATAGCCGTTCCACCACGCGGCGAAGCGCTCGCCCAGGCTATGCTCCGCGCGGCCGGACTTGCCGGCGGTTTTCGGTTTGGCCTTGGCCATCGTCGTGCGACCCTCTGGCGCCCAAGCTCAGGCGGGACCCGACGGCGGGAGCCGTCCGGCGCCACCCCGGGTTTCGGCGACCATACTCCCGCGTCAAAAGGCAAACCAGCCGGCCATGTCGATCGCAGGCAACGATAACGAGGGTGCGGGTGCCGACACCCGAACCATGACCCCGCCGACCGATCAGGTTCTGGTGGGAGAGGGCCTCGCCCGGGCGGTCAGGTTCGGCAACGACGCGCCGCTGTCGCTGATCGCCGGCCCCTGCGTCATGGAAAGCCGCGACCATGCGCTGGAAATGGCGGACGCATTGCAGGCGATGGCGGCGGCAGCGGGCGTCGGCCTGGTCTTCAAGACCTCGTTCGACAAGGCCAACCGATCATCCCTCGACAGCCCGCGCGGCCTGGGCCTCGAAGCCGCCCTGCCGGTGTTCGAGGAGGTGCGCGACCGCTTCGGCATTCCGGTCCTGACCGACGTGCACGAAACCTACCAGTGCGCGCCGATCGCGGATGTCGTCGACGTCCTGCAGATCCCGGCCTTCCTGTGTCGTCAGACCGACCTGTTGATCGCCGCGGCGGCGACCGGCCGCGCCGTCAACGTCAAGAAGGGGCAGTTCCTGGCCCCCTGGGACATGGGCCATGTCGTCGCCAAGCTGACCGAAAGCGGCAATGCAAGCGTCATG
>CAYNIS010000324.1:0-4566 GCA_964397055.1 uncultured Rhodospirillaceae bacterium
GGGCCTGCCCGCCGATGCCCTCGTCGCCCGCGTCGGCGGCGATGTCTTCGGCGCGCATTTCCGGCAGCGTCCGTCCGACCCGCCGGTCGACGTCCGGGTTCGACAGATCGCGCGGCTGGTCCACGAGCCGGTCACGGTCGACGGCGTCGACCTGCGGGTGCGGGCGACGACCGGCATTGCCTGTTTCCCCGACCATGCCGCGGACGCCCAGGAGCAGTTCGAGTCCGCCGATCTCGCACTCCATCAGGCCAAGGCCCACAACCGCGGCGGCTTCCGCGTCTATGAGGGCAGCCTGCGCGAGCGCGTGACCAATCGCGTCCGGCTGTCGCGCGATATCCTGCAGGCGCTGGAGCGTGACGAGTTCCTGCTTCACTACCAGCCGGTGCTCGATCTGGCGGACGGCCACATCGTCGCCCTGGAAGCGCTCGTGCGCTGGCTGTCGCCGGTGGAGGGCATGATACCGCCCGGCCGCTTCATTCCCGTCGCGGAGGAAACCGGGCTGATCGTCCCGATCACCGAGTGGGTGTTGAACGCCGCCTGCCGTCAGGCGCGCCAGTGGTTCGGCGACAAGCCCGCCCCCTGGGGTATCGCGGTCAATGTCGCCGCCCCGCAGGTCGCGCAGGTGGGCCTTGCCGAGACGGTGATCTCGACGGTTGAACGGGCCGGCATCGACCCGCGCGCGATCTCGATCGAGGTGACGGAGAGTGCGATCATGCGCGACACCGATGTCGCGATCGCCAATCTGACGCGCCTGCAGGCGTTCGGCATCACCATCTCGATGGACGATTTCGGCACCGGCTACTCGTCGCTCGCTCTTCTGAAGCGACTGCCGGTGGATCGGGTCAAGATCGACCAGTCGTTCGTCGCCGGGCTGCCCGGAGACGCCGACGACGCGGCGATCGTGCGCGCGATCATCGGGCTCGCCGGCACCCTTGGCAAAGGTGTCATCGCCGAGGGCATCGAGACGCCGGAACAGCTGAACTTCCTGGTCGCGGAGGGCTGCGAGGTCGGGCAGGGCTTCTACTTCTGCCGTCCGGCCCCGGCCGCTGAGATCGACATCGATGCCCGCTATGAGAAGGGGATCGCCGCCGCGGGGCGCGCCGCCCCGGTTCCGTCCCTGAAGGGTGCCAGCCGATGATCGCCCGCCTTCAGAGAGCGTTGAGCGGCGTGGCGGCAGCGGTTGTTGCGGGTGTGGCGATCCCGTCCGCGCAGGCGGTCGAGGAGGTCGCGCGCCTGCCGATCTCCAACGTCTATGCCACCGAAAGAGGGTGCGACATGGCACGGGAGGTGCGCGAGGGCGGCCGGGCCGACTACGGCTTCGCCATGCTCCTGCCGACCGGCATCGAGTGGTGGGAGGGCGGATGCCGGTTCGTCGGCATCCGGCAAGTCAACGAGGAGGCCTATCTCGTCGACGCCCTGTGCAACGACCTCGACCGCTACCGGCCGGAGATGCTGGCGGTCGCAACCTTCCTCGACAACGGTTTCGTCGGGCCGGAACCGCGCAGCTTCGCGGTCACCTCCGCCGGTGCGCCGGACGCCGAGCCGATCTACTATCACCGGTGCGACTTGCCGGTGTCTCCCGGTACCGGCAGCGACGAAGGGCCGATCCGGATCGATTGATCGGCGCTTGTCCGGCAGTGCTTGTCCGGCGGTGGAGGGGCGTGATGCGGTGGGTTCCGATACTAGTTGCGGTCGGGTCGTTCCCGACCCTTGGATTGGCGGCGGACCTGCCGTCCTGGCCGTTCGAGCGCATCTATGCGTCCGGCGAGGGGTGTTCCGCCGTCGATGCTGCCGGCGGGCCGGAGCTTTCCGGCGACTACCTCCTGTTGCTGCCGGACGGCCTTGCCGGGATCGAATACCGCTGCGACTTCCTCGCGATCCACCCGTCGCGCCATGGCAACGGCTTCGTCGCGGTCGCGGAGTGTGAGGAGCCGGGCTTCTCCACCCCCGATCTGATCGCCGTGCGCCCGTTCGAGACCGCCGCCGACGGTGGCCATGCCTCCTACACGCTCAGCTATACCTCCCGGCCGACCGCCGAGCCGGAGGTCTACCGGCGCTGTGCGGTCGCCCCACCGCCCCGATAGACCCGCCGCCCCGAAGACCCGCGGCGCGCCGGATCACGACATCGCGAGCACCGACTGGAGGGCCGGGCGGGCCTTCAGCCGTTCGATATAGGCCTTGAGATTGGCGTGTTCGGAAACATCGCCGAGCAGGCGTTCGGCGACGATGCAGGCATGGCCGGTGATGGTGTCGGCAGCGCTGAAGTCGCCGGCCAGATACTCGCGATCGGCCATGTGCTGGTCGACCGGGCCGATCGTCCGCGCCAGGAGCTTGCGCGCCCGGTTGGCATTGTCCTCGTTGCGGCGTTCCGGCGGCAACAGGATGGTTTCGACCACGATGGTGTTGACCGGCGGCATCATCATGCCCTCGGCATAGTGCAGCCATTGCAGATAGACCGGGAATTCCGGCGATTCGACCGGCGGCACCAGCTTGCCGTTGCCGTGGCGGGCGACGAGATACTGGGCGATGGCGGTTGATTCCGTGACCACGGTGTCGCCGTCGACCAGGGTCGGCACCCGTCCGTTGGGGTTGACCTTGAGGTATTCGGGATCGCGCATCGCCTTGTCGCCGAGCTTGAACTGGACGATCTCGTGCTCGATGCCGAGTTCGTTCAGAAGCCAGACGGTGCGGATGGCGCGCGTGTTGGGCGCGAAATAGACCTTCATACCCGATCCCTCCCTTGGTGGTTCGACCCGCTCCCCGGCAGGCGGGTTCCCTTATAGAACCCTCAAGGCACGGACCGCCAGCCTGCCGGCCTCAGTTCCCGCGGCCGATCAGGCTGCGCGCGACGATCATCGCCTGGATCTCGGCCGCACCCTCGAAGATGTTGAGGATGCGCGCGTCGCACAGGACCCGGCTGATCTTGTACTCATGCGCATAGCCGTTGCCGCCATGGACCTGGAGCGCGTTGTCGGCGTTCGACCAGGCGACCCGGGCGGCCAGCAGCTTCGCCATGCCCGCGACCATGTCGGAACGCTTGTCCAGGTCCTTCTCCCGCGCGGCGAAATAGGTCAGCTGGCGCGCCACCATGGTTTCCACGGCCATCCAGGCGAGCTTCCCCGACACGCGCGGGAAGTCGTAGATCGGCTTGCCGAACTGGATGCGGTCGCGCGCATAGGCGAGGCCGAGTTCCATCGCGTTCTGGGCAACGCCGAGGGCGCGCGCAGCGGTCTGGATGCGCGCACTCTCGAAGGTCTGCATCAGTTGCTTGAAGCCGGCCCCCTCCTCGCCGCCGAGCAGGCAGTCGGCCGGCACCTCGAACCCGTCGAAGGAGATGTCGTATTCCTTCATGCCGCGGTAGCCGAGCACCTCGATCTCGCCACCGGTCATGCCCTCGGCCGGGAACGGGTCGGCGTCGTCGCCGCGCGGCTTCGGCGCAATGAACATCGACACGCCCTTCGCACCGTCTTCCGGCCGGCCGGTGCGCGCGAGCAGGGTCATGACGTCCGAGCGTGCGCCGTGGGTGATCCAGGTCTTCTGCCCGGTGATGCGATAGACCTCCGACCCGTCGTCCTTGGTCACCTTTTCCGCCCGGGTGCGGAGATTGGCGAGGTCGGAGCCGATATTGGGCTCGGTGAACACGGCCGTGGGCAGGATTTCGCCGGAAGCGATCTTCGGCAGCCATTCGGCGCGTTGCGCGGGCGTGCCGTTGAGGCGGATGAGCTCGGCCGCGATCTCCGACCGCGTCCCGAGCGAGCCCACGCCGATGTAGCCGCGGCTCAACTCCTCGGAAACGACGCACATCGCCATCTTGCCGAGGCCGTGGCCGCCGTCCTCCTCCGGCACGGTGAGGCCGAAGACGCCGAGCTCCGCCATCTTGCCGACCACGTCGAGCGGGATGAAGTCGTTGTTCAGGTGCCATTCGTGGGCCGGTTCGGTCACCGCGTCGTCGACGAAGCGGCGGAACTGAGCGGTGATCAGGGTGAGGGTTTCGTCGCCGAGGCCGTAGGCGCCGAATTCCCCGTCGGCAATCAGCTCCGCGATGCGGTCCCGCACGTCCATGGTGTTGCCGGTCCGGCGCAACTCCCCGGCCGCGCCGCCCGTCAGATGCCTGTCCGCCGCGTCCTCGATGCCGAGATCGGCAGGGCGCAGGACCTCGCCCTGGCTCATCGGCAGCCCGCCGTACAGCTGCGCGATGTACTCGCCGAAGCCGGCCTGGGCGATCAGCCGCTCGACCTCGCTCAGCTGGCCCGCCGCCTCCAGCCGCTCGGCCCAGCCGTAGGTCTGGCGCAGGGCCTCCACGTAAGTCGCGATCCAGGCGAGCCCGTGCTCCGCATACTGGTGGCGGGGGGTCATGGCAGTCACGGCGGCCTTCGCCGCGTCGAGATACGCCTCCAGGCTGTCGAGGGCCGCACGCAGCTGGGGCAACGGGGTCGGGGCCAGCATCGGAAATCCTCCCGGAACGAACGTCGCTTGTTGGCTAACGACATAGGCCACGACGCGTCTGCCCGAAAGGTCAAGCATGCCGCAGGGGGCCGGTAACGTCGGTGTGTCGGTTTGGGGGCT
>CAYNIS010000325.1:0-213 GCA_964397055.1 uncultured Rhodospirillaceae bacterium
GATCTCGAACGGCTCGCCATTGAAGGTGCCGTCGGCGTCGAGCGTGATCGGGCTGTCCACACCATCCATCGCGAAGCGCGCCTGAAGGCCGGTCAGCCCTTGACCGGCACCGCCGGCGGCGCCGTCCACGCGCGCCGTGGCATCGACGCTGAGCGCGCGGGCCAACGCCCGGGGGCTCGCCCCGAGCGCGCTGACGGTGACCTCCGCGGTGCC
>CAYNIS010000325.1:223-3532 GCA_964397055.1 uncultured Rhodospirillaceae bacterium
CAGGCTCGCGCTGACAGTGCCGGCACCGATCGCGACCGGTTCCAGCGTGGCCGTGGCGGTCCCGTCGGCGGCACGGGCGTTGAGGGCGATGCGGCCCAGGGTCAGGTCGCGGCTGGCGATCCCCTCGATGTCGACATCGACGGTCGCGGCGAGGTTGTCGAGCAGGCTGATGTCGATCGGCGTTTCCGGCAGGCCGGCGATCATGTCGTCAACCGCGAGCGCCGGCACCACGGGACCGGCGGCAGGTTGCACCGGCACCGGCGGCGGCGGCGGCATGTAGCGGTCGAGTTGGAGGACACCGGTCTCCACGGCGAAGCGCGCATCGACCGTGTTTCCACCGAGACCGACCGTCCCCGTGGCCCGGGCGTTCAGACCGTCGCCGGTCACCGTCGCCTCCTCCAGCGTGATCGTGTCGGCGTCGGTCGCGACGGTCAGGCGGACGGCGAGGGCGCCCGGGTCGGGTCCGGCCAGCGGCCGGTCCAGCCATTCCGCCAGGGCCCCCACCGAGGCGACGTCGAGCGACGCGGTGCCGTCCACCGCAACCGGCGCGGCGTCGAGGGCGACATCCACACGACCGGCGGCACGGGGGGAGTCGAGGCTGCCGGAAACGGTCACGGCATCGCCGGCCAGCGCACTCGCGGGGGAGGTCATGGCAAGCTTGAGGTCGACCGGTTCGCCATTGATCTCGGCAGCGCCGACGACGGTCAGCGGGCTTTCGAGATCGGCGAGCGCCAGTTCGATGTCGATCGACCGCGCCTCGACCGCCTGACCGGTGCGCGCATCCTCGAAATTGATCCGCCCGTCGACGAGCCGCACGTTGTCAAGGCTGAGGCTGGCGGGGTCGTAGGGTTCCGGGGTGCGCGGAGCCTGGCCGGCCGGCGGCGGCGGAAACGGGGCGGCGTTCAGCCAGTTGGCGCGGCCGTCGGCGTCGATCGCGAGGGTGAGGCGCGGCCGTTCGATGATGAATTCCTCAACCGCGGCCCCGCCGATCAGGGCCGCCATGAACGGCAGCTTTGCCGAGACACGGTCGACGGTCATCAGGATGCCGTCCGCCGACCCGGCGGGCCCGGCGGCAATCGTCAGGTCCTCCATCTCCGCGGCGATCGTCGGCAGCACCCGCAAGGAGACGTTGCCGCCGATCGAGACCTCACGGCCGATCGCGTTGGAAGCCATCTGTTCCAATCGCGGTTTGGCGACGTTCCAGTCGATCAGCGGCGGGGCGACGGCCAGCGCCACGACAAGCCCGACGATGACCACGCCGACGAAGATCGCGACGTATTTCACCAGTCGCCCGACCAGCGACCGTTTTGGCTTCGCAGCCGTGTCGGACCGGGCGGGCGCGCCATTGCGCGCGGACTTACCTTTGGCCATCGGCATCAGACCTCCTATCGCCGTCGCCGCATCCGGCTCCTCCGCCGCCTCCACGCGGAGACGACTGGCACCCAGCCGAACCTCGTCGGTCGGTGCCAGCGGGCGCGGTTGACCCGACGTCAGCTTGCGACCGTTGAGCCGGGTGCCGCGCGGGCTGCCACCGAGGTCGACCAGGCAAACGCGCCCGCGCGCGTCCCGTTCGATCCTGCAATGCTGCGGTTCGAGGGCGGGATCGGCAAGCACGATGTCAGCCTGGGCGGCATCGCGCCCGATGATCAGGCTTGCGCCGATATCCGCCGCAAGTGTGGCAGCGATGACGGTGCCGGCGGGATCGACGGCCGATACCTCGACCGGCGCCAGGGTCACGGCCGCAACCGGTTCCTGGGTGCCGGACCGCTTGCGCGCAGCCCCGGCGGCGTCGCTCAACACCGCCTCGACCCCACCCAGGGTCAGCGTGTCGCCGGGCCCGACCACCCGCTTGTCTCCGGCACCGACGGCGCGGCCGTTGACCAGGGTCGTGCCCTGGCCGTCGAGATCCTCAAGCGTGACGGCACGGGCGTCGTCGAGCGCGAAACGGCATTGCCGCCGGGCAACGGTCTTGCTGTCGACGAGGAAGTCGACCTCTGTCCGCGCGCGGCCCAGCACCAGCCCGGCCTCCAGCCGGGCGGGCTCCAGCCGATGGACCTGCCGCGCCCCCGTCGGCAGCGTGAGTTCGAGACGCAATCCGGGCCGTTCTTCGACCATCGCCCTTTTCCGACCCCCGCCTCTATCCGGCTTCCGCCCCGATCAGGCCGCCATGACGTCCAGGGCACGCGGGCTGCCGGCCGCGGCGGTCGGCGACCGCCAGTAACGACGACGCGTAACTGCAACGCGGCCGTCCGCATCGCCAACCGGTCAGCGACCGCCGGCGATTTCGAACAGGATGGGTGCGTGCCCGGTGACGTCATAGCCGGCATCGGCGGCCTTGGTCACGACGTCTTCCACGGTGAGGCGTCCGCGGCCGGCCTCGGCCATCGCCCAAAGCACGGTCGAGCGGGTGCCGGTCCGGCAATGGACCAGAAGCGGACCCGTCTCCTCCTCCAGATACTGGCGGAAGGTCTGGACGGTTTCCGGCGTCAGCGTGGCGACCGTCATCGGCAGGTAGCGGTAGGCAAGGCCGTGCTTCTCGGCAAGGGCTGCCGCCGCCGCCGCGGTCAACTGGCCGGGCGCTTCGCCGTCGGGACGGTTGTTGATGATGGTCTTGAATCCGCGCGCGGCGATCTCGGCGAAATCGCTTTCGACCAGCTGGTCGGCCGCGGCGATGCCGTCGTCCAGGTCCCTGATGTCGACCATGCTCGTGATGCCCCTTTTCGCTTTCCGGTCCGTGTCCCTTGTCCCCGCCAACAGGTGGGGCCGGCCGGCGCCCGCGCAATGGCCGGGGGCGACGACCGGGGCAACGACCGGGGCGCCGGCCACTTGCAACGGGCGTATTTCTTCATATCTGCGAAGACATGAAGCTTGAAGACCAGATGTCCGAACTGAAGGGCAGTGCGGCGGACGCCGCGAGCTTTCTCGGCCTCCTCGCGCAGGAGCATCGCCTGATGATCCTGTGCCGCCTGGTGGAGGGCGAGGCCTCGGTGAACCAGCTCGCCACGATCCTCGAGGTTCGGGCGACCGTCATTTCCCAGCATCTGGCGAAGCTGCGGGCGGAGGGGTTCGTCACCGCGCGGCGCGACGGCACCACCATCCACTACGCCCTGGCCGATGGCCGGGTCCGGGCGTTCATCGAACTTCTCTACGACACCTTCTGCGGGCCCGAAGCCCGGAAAGGACGCGCGCGATGACCGACTTCACGCCGATCACGGCGCTTGCCGGCGGCGCCCTGATCGGCCTTGCGGCCGCTTTCCTGATGGCGGCCGGCGGGCGCATCCTGGGCGCTAGCGGCATCGCCGGACTGCT
>CAYNIS010000325.1:3542-4552 GCA_964397055.1 uncultured Rhodospirillaceae bacterium
CGGACTGCTGCTCGATCCCGCGACCTGGCGCCGGGGCACGGTCGAGGCCGGCTGGCGGCTGGCGTTCCTGGCCGGCCTGATGCTCGGCCCGCCGCTGGTCGCCCTGGCGTCAGGCACGATGGCGGCCGGCCCGCCGGCGCCGATCACGGTGGAGACGCCGGTCCTCGGCCTGATCGCCGCTGGCCTCTTGGTCGGCTACGGCACCCGCCTCGGCAACGGCTGCACCAGCGGGCACGGCATCTGCGGACTCGCCCGGCTCTCGGTCCGGTCGGCCGTGGCGGTCGGCGTGTTCATGGCAACCGCCGCGGTCACCGTCTTCGTCACACGTCGGATCCTCGGAGTATGAGCGCGGTGGAGCAGACGACACATGATCAAGGCCGCGCGGCGCTCATCGCCGCGGGACTGGCGGCCGGCCTGCTGTTCGGCATCGGCCTCGCCGTCTCGCGGATGATCGACCCGGCCAAGGTGCGGAACTTCCTGGACATCGCCGGCATCGCCGACGGCCGCTGGGATCCGTCGCTCGCCTTTGTCATGGCCGGCGGCCTCGGCGTCAACGCGCTCGCCTGGTTCGCTGTCCTGAAGCCACGGGGTCGACCTTTGCTTGCCGACGGCTTTCGCCTGCCGGTCTCCCAGGCCGTCGACCGCCCCCTGATCCTGGGCGCTGCCCTGTTCGGCGTCGGCTGGGGCCTCGGCGGCTTCTGCCCCGGCCCGGCCCTGGCCGGCCTGTCGACCGGCCGGTGGGAGGTCGCGCTGTTCGTCACGGCGATGCTGGCCGGGATGGCGCTTCACGATCTACCGGCGCGGCGGGGGACAGCCCGCATGCCCGGTTCCTGAAGCGGGCTGGCATCCTGGATCGACCCGGCTGGAGAATGCCCAAGTGTGATGATCGAGAAGGTCGATCGCTCTATCCGCAAGTTGGGTGCGACCTTCTCGATCTGAATCACACTAGCAACCTATTGAATCTAGGCCGTGTGGACGAATTGACTCAGGTAGAGGTTTTGGGATTCCCG